>JBDTNT010000374.1:0-2700 GCA_039933615.1 Flavobacterium sp.
CTTAAAAATAATAGATTAATGACCTTAAACAGAGAGCTAAAACAATAAAACCAGCATTAATTTACATGCACACTTTTACAATTAGATAAATCACTAAAAATCAAAACTAAAACAAATTTAAAAAAGACAATCCGACATGAATTATAAATCCAAAAACCTAACCCTGTTCTTCATTTTAGGAATACTCTCAATTATAGCAGGTATTGTCTACGCTATATTCTTAATTAATGGAAACTCAGCAGAAGATGGATTACTAGGAATCTATATTTTGTTCGGTTTAATTCCTGTTTCATTGGTAATTTTAATTGACAGGATTCTGGTTCGGAAATTTGGCAACCGAAAAGTAAACAAAGTTCAGTTTTCGTTTTTATTATTTGTAGTTCTTTTATGGATTATAAGAGCAATCTTAAATTGGTTTTAAAATCATTTATATTCCACCAACAATTCTCTGAGTTCATTAGTTTTGATAAACGCTGCAAAACGTCCGGACAACAACAGCATTTCTTTTTCTTCCGGCGTAGTTTTCAATTTGGTTTCTACATGGGCAGCGTATTCATATAACATTAAAAGTTCGCTGGCCCCAAAATCCTTAAACTTTTCCTTGTCTAAACTGGACAGGATTACTTCGCCGTTTTTGTCTTTTTTAAAACTTTCTGCTCCGAAATTCTTAATCAATTTTGTTCTGAAATCAAGATGCAGTTTCAGCCAGCTGCTGTCTTCATCATCAGTGTTTTTCAATTGTAAAACCAAATCTTCATAAGCCTTATCTTTCCTGAGCTTTGAAAGATGGTCGCGTAAGGTGGTAAAACCAATTACCTGAAAATTCGAAGTTGGGATTTTATACTTTTCAAGGACGTCTTCAACGTCATTTTCAAAAGTGATATATCGCGTCTGAACGGTATATAATGACGCGGTTTCCAACAAGGAAATCAACCTGATTTTTGCATCATTTATATAAGGCTCCTTCTTCCCCTGTCCCAGACAATCTATAAACAGGGCTTTTTTGTTTTTATTATCGACTTTAGAATCATTGTGAAGGAGTTCGATTAAAGTCTGATAACCCATATTATCAGAAGCGCCTCCATCAATAACACACAATATTTTGTCCTGCCCTTTGATTCCGAATTTGGTTTTTGGAAGCACGCCCGGAAAAGCAGAACTTGCCGTAATCGCATATGTCAGCGGAAAATCATACCCGTTACTGACTTTATTTGCGTCAAGCGGAAGATCTGATTTATTTGGCGCCAGGGATGCATTTATTTTTAAAGCCCGGATAATATGCGGCATAAAAGGAAATCGTTCTCCATTATTATACGCCGTTCCGTTGGCAACCAGCATGGGTAATTCCGGAGATTTTTTACTTTCTTTTGAAATGAAGAAATCAGACAACAACATCTGACTCTTAAACTTATCCGGATTTTCGGGATTGGAACTGTCATATTGCAGGATTTCAGAGTCTAAACGCTGCGTCATGGATATTTTTTCTCCTTTTTCGTTTCTGCTGTTATTTAAAAGTGAAAACAATGATGCCGATTTATTTACGTCTGATTTGTAAGCATCTGCTTTAGAAAAATAAAACTCGTTGAAGGAACAGTTATCATGCTGCAGTTTATTTTTCAGGATCGTTAAATAATATCCCGCCGAGTAACACCCTCCGGAAACGGTAGAAAAATAATCTATTTCGTTTAAAAAATTACGTTGGGAATTGCTTTCTTCAATCTCTTCCAGCCCCAAAAGTACACCCATACTAAAAAACTGTGCTCTTGAGCCTCCGCCCGAAATTCCGACCCCTAAAGCAATATTCGGGTTTTGAAATTTTTTATCGCGTTCCTGAACCGATTTATATTCACTCAAACCTACTGCCGGAATAGAATTATAGTTGATTTCTGAATAAAGATTTATTTTGTTTTGAGAGATGCCTTTACTTGCCAGAACAAGAAAAAAGAAAACAATCGGAAGCCTTTTATCTATCATAACCCACACAATTAAATTGGTTTTTATTCCACATTAAATAATCTCAAAACAGCCGATAAATTACTGCGTTGAATTCATTTTTTTTCAGCATTTAAAATTAACTGAATTAATTCAATAAGATAGAGTTGCGCTTATTTTTTTAACTTTTCTAATTTGAAATTAAACAGGAAAGCCACATTCAATTAAGAATGCAGCTTTTATATTTTAAACCGAAAACAGTTTATTAGCTTGTTTTCATTGGTGGTAAATCGAATGCAACAGAATCGTGTTCGAAATTATTACGGTGTCCTCCGTCGCAAAAAGGTTTATTAGCCGATAATCCGCAACGGCAAAGACCTAATGTAGCTCTTCCCTGTAATCCGTAAAGAACTCCTTCCGGATCCATGATTTCGAAATCACCTTCTATTTTTATTGATCCGTTTTTATTGATGATAAGTTTAGTCTTGCTCATAAAATTTGCTTTGTTTTTTGGTACAAAGATTGTGAATTATCTTTTTAGTTAAGAATACCAAACGTAGTTTAAACTGGTTCTATTTTATAGCTTGTTTTTTTCCTTATTGATTATCAGAGTCGTTTTTGTTCTTTTCCTGATTCATTTTTGTGACTAAAGCTTTCAGACGCAATGCTCTTTCCTTTTTTTCTTCCTGAAGTTTAGCCTTTTTTCGATTTAGCAATTTGGTATGTAAAGCCTTGTTTTTGGTGTTTTTTTCGGGTCCTTTTGCCATG
>JBDTNT010000375.1:0-4034 GCA_039933615.1 Flavobacterium sp.
ATGTTGCCGACTCTGCATTGCAAAAATTGTATAATGCTGTTAGCGTGTTTTTATCAATATGAGAATTAAAAGTATTACCGTTAAAGCTTTGTATGAAAGGTCTTGTTTTATCTAATGGCAAATTGTGAATTACAGGTAAATCTGCCAGTTGTTTTTTCCAGTAGTTTATTTGATTTTCGAGCACTTTTCCTTTCAGCCATTGTCTTTGCCAATTTGCATAATCTGAGTATTGTACTTGTAAATCCGGTAATGCATTCGGTTCTCCTCTTGAATAACTATTATACAAGCTATTAAATTCTTTAACCAAAACACCTATAGACCAGCCATCTGAAGCGATATGATGCATTGTAACGATCATAAAATATTCCAGATCATTTGCTTTAAACAATCGAACACTTAATAACAAATCTTTGGTTAAATCGAATATTTTATTTGTTTCTTCTTCAATTTTCTGTAAAATCTGGTCTTGCCTATTTTCTATTGAGACATCTAATTCTTCAATAGCGATAGTAAAGTCATGAAGAGCCTGATTTTTTTGAACAGGTTCTCCTAAATTATCAACGAAAAATACACTTCGCAAACTGTCATGTCTTTCAAGAATCGTATTAAAAGTTTGGTTTAAAGCTTTGTAATCTAATTTTCCTTTTAGCTTAAAAGTTGATGTAAGATTATAATGAGAACTTCCGTTATTAATTTTATCTAAAAGCCATAAACTCTGCTGAGAAAAAGACAATGGTTTTAACGTATTTTTTTCGGTACTTTTTAGCAGCGGAATTTCATGAGTTGTTTGCTCGATTAAAGCAATAATCTCATTTTTATTCTCTTTCAAAAAATCTTTATGCTCCGGGCTTAACACACTAAGATCACCTTTTATTAAAAGCTTACCTTCAGAAGCTTCAAAAGTTATTCCTTGCTGAATTAACTGGGTCAATCTTTGTTTTAGGATTAGATCTCCCATATTTCTGAATTTTTATTGTTTGTAATATCTTCTGATATAATTGCATTGATGCCAGTTGTAAATACAACTTCATTCTCTACTGATTGAGCCAGTTCGTAGATATTCTGCATCGTAAAAACATCCTTCATTTTCATTTTAATTCCAAAAACTTCGTTGATCTTATAAATCATTCGAACTACATAAAGTGAATGTCCGCCCAATTCAAAAAAATTGTCCATTATGCCTACTTTTTCTACATTCAGGATTTCCTGCCAGATTGCAGCCAGTTTTGTTTCGGTTTCGTTTGTTGGAGCAACATATTCACTTGATATATTGTTTTCCAGAACAACATTCGGTAACGCTTTACGGTCTACTTTTCCATTTGAAGTCAATGGAATGTTTTCCAGTTTGATATAAAAATTAGGAATCATATAATCCGGAAGTTTCGATTTTAGAAAACTTACTATCTCATTTTTATTTAAATCATCTTGTGATACGTAATAAACTGCCAGAACATTCTCGTTGTTTATTTTTTTAGCTTCTACAACGGCATGTTCGATACCTTTTGAAAATTTTAAAACCTGAAGTTCAATTTCTTCCAATTCAATTCTGTATCCTCTTATTTTTACCTGCGTATCGTTTCTGCCCAGATAAATCAGATTACCTGAAAAATCTACATATCCTAAATCTCCTGTGTTATATAATTTTTGAGTTGCATCAAACGGATTCGGGATAAATCTTGTTTGTGTTAATTCGGGTAAGTTTACATATCCTTTAGCCAGATTATCACCGCCTACATAGATTTCGCCAATTACTTTTTCCGGCACCGGCTGAAGATTATGATCCAATAAATAGATGGTTGTATTAGGCAATGGCTTTCCTATGGGAACATAATTTACTATATTTCCTACTTGCGCAGAAAGTGTATAACTGGTTATCACATGAGTTTCTGAAGGCCCGTAATGGTTGTGAAGTTTAACGTGAGGAAATGCTGTCAAGAAATTTTCTAAAGAACGTCCCACGATTAACTGTTCTCCAGAAGAAATAATATGTTTAAGCTGATGCTTATTAGAAAATTCCTGATTGGTAAAATCGAAAAAGCTTGACAATGCCGAAAACGGAAAGCACAAAACCTCAACCTTATTCTCTGTTATATAATGAGATAAGCTATCAAAATCTAATTTCATAGCTTCTGATGTAATGTATAGTATTCCGCCGCCGCTCAAAACAAACCAAACATCCTGAAGAGAAACATCAAAACTAAATGAGGTATATTGCAAATGTTTTAAACCAGTTTCAATACCGGAATCGTAGATATTCCATTGTATTAAATTAGATAACATTTTGTGTGTCTGTACAACTCCCTTAGGGTTTCCTGTTGATCCCGAAGTATAGATAATAAAAGAATAATCCTCTAAATCGTTTACTACAGATGGGTTTTCTACAGGTTGTTCTGTGTATTCGAACTCATCCAGAGCGATTAAATTAATATTCTTTGCATCAAATTTTATATCAGCAGTTGTGAGTATGGTTTTTATAGCAGCATCTTTGATAATATATTTTTTACGTTCATCCAGATATTTATTATCTACAGGAACGTAACAACCACCGGACTTGATGATTCCCAGCATTGCAATAATATTATATTGTGACCTGTTTAATAATACGCCAACGTTTGTATTGGGCAGTATGGTATGGTTTTTTCTTAAATAATGGGCTATCTGATTCGAGTAGTTATTAATCTGACGATACGTCATTGTAATAGTATCGTAAATCAAAGCAACAGCATCTGGTGTGGTTTTTACCTGATTTTCAAAAAATGCAATAACCGTTTCTTTTTTATATCGCTGTAAATCAATTTCATGATTTTGTATGCCAATTTTTCCTTCGAGATAATTTAAGGCACTTATTTTTTCTTGTGGCTTGGCTAATAGTAACGCTGTTATTTTTTTATAATGCGCGATGAACTGTCTGATGAATTTCTCTTCAAATAAATCTGTATTGTATTCAATTTTAAGTGATAAACCAGCATTTTCAACTTCTTCAATATATAGTAATAGATCAAATTTACTGGTTGTATTTTTTTCTTTTGTAATCGTTTCTACAGCATCGTCAATGGTAAACTGCTCGGTATGTTTTGATTCGTTTTTAGGCATTACAACAAGCATAACATCAAAAAGAGGATTTCTTGAAGGATCTTTTTTGAGTTTTAATTCTTTTACTAATTCTTCAAATGGATATTGCTGGTGCGCATGCGCTTCTAATAGTGATTTTTTAACGTGATTAAAAAAAGTATCAAAAGAATCTGATTTTTCTAATTTATTTCTAATCGCCAACGTATTTGTATAAAAACCTATCTGATTGTTTAAAGCTATATGTTCTCTGGCTGCAAATGGGCTTCCTATTATAATATCATCATTGCCGGTATATTTGGCTAAAATAACATGAAGCGCTGCCGTCATAATCATGTGCAATGAGGCGCTTTTGTTTTTTTGATACGATTGTACCAAATCTGATATCTCTTTATCAAAATAAGTTTTTAAAGTTTCGCCTTCGTATGTTTTTAGAGGCGGGCGCAGGCCTTTTGCAGGAAAATCCAAAACAGGAATTTTGCCTGAAAACTTTTCTAACCAATATGTCTTTTGTTTTACAAAAGATGCTTCTTTTAAATTTTGCAGGCTCCAGGCTGCAAAGTCTTTATATTGAATTTTTAATTCGGGCAATATAGGAACCTGAGCTGCTTTTAGTGCGTTATAAGCCTGTAATATTTCGTTTTTAAGAATAGGAACAGACCATGCATCACAAATAATATGGTGCATATTGCAATAGAAATAATAACGATTGCTTTGATATTTTAATAACGCTACTCTAATTAAAGGGCCATTTTCTAAGTCAAATTCTGCATTTATAACCGTTTCAATATGCTTGTCTATTTCACTTAAAGCATTGTCAACAACTGAAAAATCTTTATAATCAACTTTAAAGTTTATTTTATCTAAAGGCAGAATGTATTGGTTTAATTCATTTTCTGAATTAAGCCTGAATACCGTTCTCAATATTTCGTGCCGGTCAATAACATATAATAAAGCCTGCTCTA
>JBDTNT010000376.1:0-12543 GCA_039933615.1 Flavobacterium sp.
GCTTTTTCAACTTCCGGAGATTGAAATGCTTTTAGGAATTTCAATACTCTTGCGTCCTTTTTATTGTCTTCTCTTGAAACAACCAAATTGACATAAGGAGAATCTTTATCTTCAACAAACAAAGCGTCTCTTGAAGGTACAAGTCCTGCCTGAGAGGAAAAAGTATTGTTGATAATGGCGATCGTTACATTTTGATCGTCTAATGTTCTTGGGATTTGTGGTGCTTCCAATTCTAATATTTTTAGATTCTTAGGGTTCTCAGTGATGTCTGTTACTTTTGGTAAAAGGCCAACATTATCCCTAAGTTTTATAATACCATTTTTTTGAAGTAACAATAAAGAACGTCCGCCGTTAGTAGGGTCATTTGGAATTACAATGGTACTTTCAGGTTTTAATTCGGCCAGTGTTTTTATTTTTCTTGAATAAGCAGCAATCGGATAAATGAAAGTTTTACCGATAATAGCCAGTTTGTATCCTCTTTGCTTAGATTGTGCGTCAAGGTATGGTTTATGCTGAAAGGCATTTGCATCAATATCGCCTTGGTTTAAAGCTTCGTTTGGAACTACATAATCATTAAACGTAATTAACTCAACTTCTAATCCGTATTTTTCTTTGGCCACTTTTTGGGCCACCTGCGCCACTGCAAATTCAGGTCCGGCTGCAACTCCGACTTTTATGTAATTTGGATCGTTTTTCTTGTCTTTTCCACAGTTTGTCAGGGTAAGGGTCAAGAGTAAGATTCCTGTTAGTATCGAAAATTTATTTCCTGTATTCATGTTTTTATTTTAAAATTATAACTGAGTTTTATCGGTGGTCAAAATATTTAGAAAGCCTGTCGCCGACAAATTGTATGATAAATACAAGAGCAACGAGCAGGATTAAAACGGTATTCATAATGGCAGCATCATAACCAATATATCCATATTGATATCCGATTTGTCCGAGTCCGCCAGCACCTACAGCGCCACCCATTGCAGAATATCCGACAAGAGTAATTAATGTAATGGATGCAGCATTGATAAGGGAAGGAAGTGCTTCCGGCAGTAATACTTTATATACAATTTGTAAAGGTGTTGCACCCAAAGCTCTAGCAGCCTCAATCAATCCTGAAGGCAGGCTTAATAAACTGTTTTCTACCAATCTGGCAATAAAAGGAGCGGCACCAATACTTAAGGGAACCAATGCGGCACTAACGCCAATAGAAGTTCCGACCAAAGTTCTGGTAAAAGGAATCATCCAGACAATTAAGATGATAAACGGAATCGACCTGAAAATATTAACGATGATCGAAAGAATACGGTTGAATACAACGTGTTCTAAAATCTGCCCTTTTCGGGTAAGAAATAATAAAATTCCAGACGGAAGTCCCAATAAAAAACCGAAGAATCCGGCCAGGAATGTCATTACAATAGTTTCTAATGTACCTTGTAATAGTAATGTTATAATGGATTCAGACATAGCCTAATATTTCTGTTTTTACGTGTTTTTCATTAAAAAACTGAATTGCTTCTTTGTGCTGCGTTTCAGTACCCGACAATTCTACGATAAGAATTCCGAAATTCGTCTCGCCAGCGTACGCCGTCTGAGCCGTAATAATATTGGCATTCACACCAAACTGAATTGCGGCTTGGGTAAGAATTGGTTCATTTACCGATTTCCCGTTCAATTCCAATCGCAATAAGGGATGTAAACCATCTTTGTAAACGGATTTTAAACGTTCCTGATAAAGATCCGGAATGTCAATGTGCAAAGAGGAGGCAATAAACTCACGTGTCAGTTCATGCTTCGGATTGGCGAATATTTCACCAACAGTGCCCTGTTCGATTAGTCTCCCGTTGCTGATTACGGCAACCTCATCGCAAATTGCCTTAACTACTTCCATCTGATGGGTAATCAGAAGTATTGTAATGTTAAGACGTTTGTTGATGTCTTTCAATAAATTCAAAATCGATCTTGTAGTTCCGGGATCCAATGCACTTGTGGCTTCATCACACAAAAGTACTTTCGGATTATTGGCTAAAGTTCTTGCAATGGCAACACGCTGTTTTTGTCCGCCGGAAAGGCTGGCTGGATAATCGTTAATTTTTTCGTTGAGTCCGACAAGTTCTAATAATTCCTTTACACGTTCTTTGATGACGTTTTTAGAAACACCTGCTAACTCTAAGGGAAACGCAACATTTTCAAAAACAGTTCTCGAAGACAAAAGATTAAAATGCTGAAAAATCATTCCGATTTGTCTTCTTTCCTGTGCCAATTGGGAATTGCTCAATTGCAGCAATGATTTTCCGTCTACAATTACATCACCGGAAGTTGGTTTTTCGAGTAAATTAATACAACGTATCAAAGTACTTTTTCCGGCTCCGGATGTGCCTATCACACCGAAAATTTTCCCCGGAGGCACATGAAGTGAAACATCCTGCAGGGCAATAATCTCTCTTCCTGTTTTGTGGAATTTTTTAGTAATATTTTTTAATTCTATCATATTATGGTGTTTGCAATCAATTGAAAGCTAAAGAAGAAAAAATGATTCTTCTCAATTTTGATGCAAATGTAAGGCATATTTATTTTATATTCAAATCTATCGGCTAAGTAGAATATTGAAAGAATATTGATTTTTGGATGCAATGAATGATTTTTGTTTTATGAATGTAGGAATTTAAATTATTATTTTTTGAAATATTCAATTTTACTCTTTTCTTTTTCTGCTGAATTCTGCGATTTAATCATTTGGAAGTATTTGAAACCTGAGCGCATTTTATCTTTCAATTTCATTAAATAAAGATTTTTTCAATCTTACCAAGTGTGTTTTTAACACTTATAATATCGCAATTTTTCTTTATGTAATCGATTATTTTTTGACTTAAATTTATATAAAAACATAATTAATAAAAATATATTTAATATTTATTGTTGAATTAAATTGCATATAATATATAAAAAAGCCTTTATATTTTGTATATATAGTTTATTTTATGAAATATTTATGAATTTTAAATTTTCGTATTAAAAAAATATCTATGTTTGTGCAATCGATTACATTTTATTTTAATGCTGAAAGTGAATCAGCTTTTAAATCTTGAAATGAATAAAATACCAAATTTTCATTGTGAGTCAGCTTTCCCAATAGAAATCATCAAACTTGAAAAAAAACCACTAAATACTAAAACCAATTAATCACTTAAACAATTAACTATGAATTTTAAAGATTTATCCACTACAGGAGCAAATTGTTGTTTTATAGTTGTTTTCTTGTTTTGTTTGCTGTTTAGCAATCAAATGAGCGGGCAGACTGTAACACTTGAAGGTACGGTTAAAGATGCTGCCGGGCTGTCTCTGCCAGGAGTTAATATAATAGAAAAAGGAACGAAAAACAGTGCTTCGACCGATTTTGATGGCCGTTATAAAATAAAAGTTACAAATCCGAAAGCGGTCTTAAGTTTCTCCTTTATAGGTTTTAGGGCTAAAGAAATTTCGGTTGAGGGCAAATCTAAAATTGATGTCTCCTTATCGGAAGATTCGAACAGCTTAAATGAAGTTGTTGTTATCGGATATGGAACATCAAAAAAATCTGATTTAACCGGCGCAGTTGCTACCATATCTGGAAATGATTTAAGAAAAGTTCCGGTTTCTAATGTGGCAGAAGCTTTAACAGGTCGTATAGCGGGAGTTCAGGTTACTTCTTCTGAAGGTTCGCCTGATTCGGAAATCAAGATTAGAATTCGCGGAAACGGTTCACTAACACAGGATGCAGCTCCTTTGTATATCGTAGACGGGTTTCCCATAAATAGTATTAATGATATTTCATCTTCCGATATTGAATCCATGACTATTCTGAAAGATGCTTCATCTACAGCAATTTACGGTTCAAGAGGTGCCTACGGAGTTATAATTATTACAACTAAAAAGGGTAAAGACGGTAAAATAGCAGTAAACTATAACATGTTTTACGGTCAGAAAAAAATAACAAATACTTTTGATGTTTTGGCTCCCGAAGATTATGTGAAATGGAATTACGAATATGCTTTGCTTAAGGATAATACGGATTTAAGTTCCTATGAGAATTATTTCGGTTCGTGGCAGGATTATGATATGTACAAAGGCATGAAAGGTAATGACTGGCAAAAGCAGATTTTTGGACGTACCGGAGAAGTTCAAAGTCGTGATTTATCTATAAGAGGTGGTTCAGATAAAGTGAATTTTAATTTCAGTTATGCTCATTATGACGAGAAATCAATCATGTTGGGTTCGGATTTTAAACGAAATAACTTGTCACTTTCTTTAAACGCAAAAGCTACAGATAAAATCGATCTTTCTTTCACAATGCGCTATTCTGATACGGAGATTGATGGTGGTGGTGTTAACGAACAAAATGAAGTTTCTTCGGTAGATTCCCGTCTGAAACATAGTGTAGGTTATGCTCCGATTCCCGTTTCCGGTTTAACAACAGATGATACAGACGAAGCAGTTTCGGGTTATCTGGTAAATCCTTTTGTGGCAATATCAGATACGGACCGTCAGCAATTCAGAAAGAATTTTAATATGCTGGGCAGTTTTTCATGGAAACTTACGGATAAGCTTGTATTTAAAACAGAACTGGGTCTGGATAATTACAACTATCTGGATTATCGCTTTTTTGGCCGCTCTACTTATTATGTCAGCAATAGCCCTGCAGCAGCTAAACAAGGTATGCCGGCACTTATGCTAGGGGATAGAAAAGATACCCGTTTTAGAAATGCGAATACACTTAACTATGATTTCAAGAAATCACTTGGAGAGAATCAGAGTTTAAGAATACTTCTGGGTGAAGAAACAATCAATTATGAAAGAAATGATGTAAACACGGAAATTCAGGGTTTCCCATTATTCTTTGATTTTGACCAGTCTAAAAAATTAACAACACAAGGCACTCCGCTGTCTGTCAATAATTACTATTACCCGGACGATAAACTATTTTCTTTCTTTGGACGTGTTAATTATGATATCATGGACCGCTATCTTTTTACGGCAACTTATCGTGCAGATGGTTCCAGTAAATTTTTGGGCGATAATAAATGGGGATTTTTTCCGGCAGCAGCAGCCGCCTGGAAAATGTCGGAGGAAAGCTTTTTAAAAAATGTAAGCTGGATCAATCTGCTTAAACTTAGAGTAAGTTATGGAGAGGCAGGTAACAATAATATTCCGACTGGACAAATGGTTCAGAGTTTTCTTTCTTCTACATCGACCTGGATTAACGGGGTTGATAATTATTGGGCGGCTTCTAAGACTATGGCTAATCCTGACCTGAAATGGGAGACTACTGTAACACAAAACTTAGGATTGGATTTTGATATTTTAAAAAACCGCGTAACAGGTTCGGTAGAGGTATACAAAAACATAACAAAAGATTTATTAATGAACTTCCCGGTTCCGGGTACAGGTTACGATTTTCAGTTTAGAAATATAGGTGAAATTCAGAACTCCGGTGTGGAGGCGACTTTAAATTTGGTTCTTTTAGAAAGACCTAAGTACGGGGTAAACGTATCCTTCAATGCCGGATTCAATAAGAACCGTATCAACTCACTTGGCGTAATGGATAATTATGGTGTAGCATCGGGATGGGCTTCTACAGCAATTGGAAATGATTTTTTAGTTAATGTTGGACAACCGGTTGGTATTATGTACGGATACAAAAGCGATGGACGTTATGAAGTATCCGATTTTGATTATAATGGAACAGCTTATACGCTGAAGCCTTCTTTTATGCCGGACGGAGTGACCAGAAATCCTGATGGAGTTCCAAATGCAGCAACTATTGTAGGTACTGTGCAGCCAGGGACTATGAAACTAAAAGATATTAATAATGATGGCGTTGTAGATGCAAACGATCGTACTATAATTGGAAATGCAAATCCTAAAAGTACAGGTGGTATGGTATTGAATGCCAATGCGTATGGTTTTGATCTTTCTGCCGCTTTTAACTGGAGTATTGGAAATGATGTTTATAATGCCAATAAAGTTGAGTTTACTACCTCTAATCCAAATGGGCAATATAGAAATTTAACTTCCGAAATGGCAGATGGTCAAAGATGGACCAACCTTGACCCTGCAACAGGGCAATTGGTAACGGATCCTGCGGCTTTAACGGCTCTTAATGCAAATACTACAATGTGGTCACCTTATATGCCTCGTTATGTATTTAGCGATTGGGCAGTAGAAGATGGTTCATTCCTGAGGCTTAATACATTGACTTTAGGGTATACTTCACCTGAATCTCTGGTTTCTTCGTTGGGCGTATCTAAGTTGAGGTTTTATCTTACGGCCAGTAATGTTTTTATCATTACAAATTACAGCGGACCAGATCCTGAAGCTTCAACAAGAAGAAATACAGCTCTTACGCCTGGCGTAGATTATTCGGCTTATCCACGCAGCAGACAGTTGATTTTTGGTTTGAACCTTAATTTTTAATTAAACAAATTTTCACAAGATGAAACATAAAATATTAATAGCAGGATTGGTTCTTACAGGCCTTTTTACTTCCTGTTCAGAAGACTATTTAGATGCACCGGCAAAATCAACATTAGATGAATCGATAATTTTTTCTACTGCAGGATTGGCCGAGGGAGCTGTTGATGGAATTAAAATTCCGTTTGCAGAAACTAATTCGTACAGAGGACGTTTTCTTCCTTTTTATGGATTGAATACAGATATTGAATGGTACAACTCATCACAGACTGTGAGTGATGCTTCAGATTTATGTACCTATGATGCGAAAGTACTTAACTCACAAATGAATACTTCAAATAATGCCTGGGCGATGATGTTTTCCGGTATTGAGCGTGCCAATATCTGTATCCGTGGATTACGAACTTATGGAAACCCAAAGCCCGGAACTGATCTTGGTTATTTATTGGGAGAAGCTTTGACTTTAAGAGCAATCTATTACGCTGATTTGGTGAAAGCATGGGGAGATGTTCCGGCTCGTTTTGAACCCATCAGCTCCGAAACACTTTACCTGCCAAAATCAAGTCGTGATGTAATTTATAAACAGCTTATCGCAGATTTAGGAGAAGCTTCTGCTTTGGTTCCATGGCCTAATGAAAGTGCAGCTACAAATAGTGTAGAAAGAATAAACAAAGCTTTTGTAAAAGGTTTTCGTGCCCGTTTAGCAATGGTTGCCAGTGGTTATCAGCAATATCCTGACGGGATACGAAGAAGTACTGATCCTCAGCTTTCTGTGGCAAATATGTATGCTTTGGCTTTGCAGGAATCCCGCTCTGTTATTGGAAGCGGATCGGCACATTTGGAATCTTCTTTTGAGACATTCTGGAGAAAATACAATCAGGAATATTTAGTTGCCGGAGGCGAATCTCTTTGGGAACTTCCGTTTGCAGAGGGCAGAGGACGTATGTTGTTTACGTTTGCTGTCCGTCATACCACCAACGATCAGTTTCATGCTAACGGTCCAAACCGTGGAGGAACTGCGGGACCACTTCCTTTCGTTTTTTATGATTATGATAAAGCGGATACACGCAGGGATGTTACTTGTGTCCCTTATAAATATGGTACAGCGGTTAATAATGTTGCAAAACAAGAACTTGGTGCTTTAAACACTTGGTATTTCGGTAAATACCGCTACGAATGGATGACACGTTTTGTGACTTCTACGAATGATGATGGTGTTAATAAAATTTATATGCGTTATGCAGAAGTGCTTTTAATTGCGGCTGAAGCTGCAAATGAAATTGAAGGGCCAAGTGCTGCAGCGCCTTATCTGAAAGAAATACGCAGAAGAGCATTCTTACCCGCAGCCCAAGCTGAAAAAGTAGAAAATTATGTAAATGCCCTGACGGGTAAAGCTGCAATGTTTAATGCGTTGGTAGAGGAAAATAAATATGAGTTTACTGGTGAAATGGAACGTAAACAAGCACTTATCCGTTGGAACTTACTTAAAGCAAAACTAGACGAGGCTAAAATAAAAATGGCGAATCTGTCACAACATACAGGAGAATATAGTGATGTGCCAAGTACCTTGTTTTATAAATATAAAGCTGATAACGTGAGTTTGGATGTTTATGGCTTAAACCGTGGAGAAACGGTCAATCCGGGTGCAGAGTATAATTCTCTTCCATGGACATGGACAGGTGCTGCTGCAGATACCAAGATAAATACTTTGTATAAACCGGGAGTTAATCCGGACAACAGACAATTCTGGCCAATCTGGCAGGTGTTTATCGAATCAAGCAACGGGAAATTGGTTAATGATTATGGCTATTAAAAACAGCAAAAATTAATAATAAATTAAAGTTATTATGTTTATGAAAACAAAATATATATCAAATGGATTAATAGCTTCATTATTACTGACTTTTGCTGTTTCAGGCTGTGAAAGTTACAATGAAGGAGTAAAAGACACTTTAGAGGTAAACAGGGAATTTTCTCCCATCGGACTTACCACAAAAATTAGAAATCAGACTACAGTCGAATTAAACTGGACTGTAAAAGACGATGAAGCTGCGGGTCATTATGTAGTAGAATTCAGTGCAGACGATCCTGATTTTAAGACAATATTCAAAACGATTGAAGTTAGTCCTTCTCAGTTGCCCGTACTGGTTCCGTTAGAAGGTGAAACTGTTTATTCAATTAGGGTAAAAGCTGTTAGCGGAGTAGGATTAGGAGATTCTAAATGGTCTGTTACAACGGCAACAACTTTGAATGAACAGCTTTTTCTGCCGGTTCAGGATACAGATATTGAGGCAAAAGAAGTTATTTTAAAATGGACTCCCAATAGCGCTGTAACGCAGATTTCTTTAACTCCAGACGGTATTATACATACAATTACACCGGCAGAAAAAACAGCGGGAATTGCTACTGTAACAGGACTTACGGGTGAAACAAACTATACCGCTGTTTTACTAAACGGGGCTAAGAAAAGAGGAGTTGCTGTTTTTAAAACTGGAATTGATATTGGGACTGGTATTTTGGTCAGACCGGAAGATAACGATTTAAGTACTAAAATAAATGAAGCAGCTTCAGGTGCTGTTTTGGTATTGATGCCTGGTGATTATACTTCTCAGATAGCAACTTTTACTTTAGATAAATCGATTACAATCAGAGGTTTGAAGTCCGGAGACAAACCAAGATTAAAAGCTGGTTTTTCTCTGTCAGCCGGATCGGGGGACGTTAGTCTAATTGATTTAGATCTGACAGGTGATACAGCTTCATCAAAAACAGATGTAGTGAAATATGCTGAAAGCGGTACTTTCGGTAAGCTTTTAATCAGTGGGTGTCTCGTGCATGATTATGATCGTTCTTTCGTTACTTCCGGATCAGGAATTGCGGCAAAGATTGAATCTGTCACTATAGAAAATTCTATTGTTACTACTATTGGAGGGCCGGCTGCAACCGGGGAATTTCTTGATTTCAGAAGTGCTTTTGTAGCTAATATTGTGCTTTTGAAAAGTACATTTAACAATTGTGCACCGGCAAGAGCATTCATAAGAGAAGACGCCACTGCAGGATTTGGGACCGGTTTAACCTCAAATATATTAATAGACAGTTGCACATTATATGGAGTGACTAATACAGTTGCCACAAATGGTTATCAGATCTTGTATGTTCGTTTTGTTACTAATGCAACGATTATCCGTAACTCAATATTTGCAGCAACAGTTGCAAGATTTGCGAACCAGGCTGCGACAGTAGCACCAACATTTACCAATAACAATTATTATAATGCTGCTACACTTAATTCAGCTGCTCCTGTTTCACCTTTAAAATCAGATGTTTCAGGAAGTGCTTTAGATCCGCAGTTTGTTAATGCTGCTGCCGGCGATTTCACCATTAAAAATCAAACATTAATAGATAGAAATGTTGGAGATCCACGTTGGATAAAATAAAATTTTTCGGTTTTCAGTCTCAGTTTTCAGTCGTATTCTAATTGGCGATTGTAAACTGAGACTGCGGCTGAATACTAAAAAAAACTACTCAATCTCCAAATCAAACTTTTCAAGCAAACCGGCAAGTGCGGCATGAGATACTTTGGTTTTTTTAATTTTATTTTCTGACGGGTCAAAAGCATAATTTCTGGAAGTCCTGAAATCTGTCTTTTCTAAAATACATTCGGCAAAAGTGGCATTCGAAAGATCACAATTTTTAAAAACAGCCAGAGATAAATCAGTGTTTGAAAAATCGACATCCTTAAGGGAACAATCCGTAAAATATGTTTTCTTTAATTTTTTGTAAATGAAAGTGGAATAATCAATCATGCAATCCTGAAAATTCATTGCAAATAAAAAACTATTACTGGCACTAAAATCCAGTCCCATTAATTTACAGCCAATAAAATTGATGTTTTTCAATCCGGTATTCTTTAGGACGGCCAGTGAAAGATTGCAGTTTTTAAAAGTACAGTCTAAGAAATCAATGTAACTGAAATCACTTTTCGAAAAGTTACAATTGATAAACTCACAATTGATGAATTCGTTATCGGATAGTTTTTGATCTGAAAAATCAATAGTGTCAAAGGTTTTGTTTTGATGCAGGGCAGCTTCCATAATAATAGGTTGAGGTGGGCAAATAATTTTATTCTAATTCAATACAGTCAAAAATTCCGTTTTTCAGGACTAATTGTGGTATTTCGGTTTCGCTGTCAATTCTTAGAATGTTATCGCAATCCTCAAGGTCAAAATTCCATTGCGCATCAGTCAATAAATCACGAAGTAATTCGGAGGCCAGGTTTAATTTCGATTTTGTATCAACAGATGTTTTAAAAACATAAATCATAATTTGCTTTTTTACCAGGCAAATTTCCGCAAAAAGCGATTGATTTAATAGGATTTCGTAATCAATAATTAGGATTTATCAATCAATTTTCGATATTGGATTGGCGTTATGCCTTCCTGCTTTTTAAAAAAACGGCTAAAGTAAGAATGATCCTCGTGTCCTACCTGCATTGCGATTTCGCTTATAGAAAGACTAGTCTGGAACAACAGGTATTTGGCTTCCAGTAAAATGGTCTCTTCAATCCATTTTGCAGCTGACTTACCGGTAGAGGATTTTACCGATTTATTCAGATGGTTTGGCGTAATATTAAGCAGTCCGGCATAATAATTAACCTGATGATTTGTTTTAATGTTTGCATAAATAAGTTCCCTGAACCGAACAGAAATAACCTGGGCTGCTGCTGCATTTTTAGGGATTTTGGTGAAATTTATATTCATTTCACAGAACAACGCCATCAAATAAGATTGTATGATGTCTAAATTTGTCTTTTCTGTTTCCAGATATTCAGCCTCAAGACGACTTAGTAAATTGGTAATAAATAAAAAATCTTTTTCAGGAACAGTAATTTTAGGATTTCCCCAGATTTTAAGGAAATCAAAATCATTGAGCGTTTCCCGGTTGCCGTATTTGCTGATCAGAATATCGGGATGAAACTGACAAATATAGCCACGATGATTACTGTTAATATGTTCAATCGAAAAAATCTGCCCGGCAGGAACCACAATGATCTCATTGGGATAAGTTTTGTATTCTTCAAATCCAAGATTCATAATATGTGTCCCCGATGTGATAAAAAGCAGGGTATGGCAAACATGTTTAGAAGGCGGAACCGGATGTTGAAGCTGCATTATTTCTTCTATTTTCAGACAGAAAAAATGATCCGAATTCGATTTGAAAAGATGGTGTATAGGATTTTCTGATCCAAGGAATTTTTCTCGAAATCCCTTTGATTCATATGTTTTTACCTTTTCAGCCGTTTTCGTTTTCATCTTTTTAATAATACAATCTAAAATCGAGTAGTTTGCAAAGATTATAATGTTTCTGGTATAATTCCTCTACAACTTCAGTAAGGTCGTCATTGTCCTGATACAAACCAAAGAAAGCTTTGTCGATTGTACTGCAGCTTGCTATTTTGTTGTAGCTGGATCCATAACCCGAAATGGCGCGTGCTCCGGTAATATCCAGAAAATATTGTGCCTCATCCCTGGTGAGGTCCAGGATCTTTTTGTTGGCAAAATGAATCACTTTTCCTTTCATTTTTCCTTCAAAAAGTTCCGCAATTTCCTGAAGGCTGTAATAATAATCGTGTAGACAGATGTTATTGGGCTCTCCGGGCATTACCAGATAAATAATTTCATAATCCTTAAAATTATGATCTTCATAAAGCAATACATTCAGGCTTTCTTCCAATCCTTCAATTGTATCGCAGGTTTTATAAATACTGGCAATACCCTGGTCAATCGCTATTTCTTCCAGGTTTTTGACTACGTCGGTAGTGATGGTTGTATCTACATCAGGAACACCTTCAAGGCAGAAAATAAATTTATCATTATCCATACAATTGTAATTACCGGTTTTTTAAACAGTGCCAATAAGATCACTTTTTCTTTCTGACAAATGTATTTTTTCTTGGGTAAAAACTGTTACATCGAATACATTTTAACGCATTTTTTTTGATCTTTAATGAATGTCAATTTTATAAAAAACAAAAAAGCCTTCCCAGAAGTTCTGAGGGCACTGAAAAACACCTCTTATTTTGATTGGGATTGGTTTTTAGAGAAT
>JBDTNT010000377.1:0-2148 GCA_039933615.1 Flavobacterium sp.
GTTCTTTTTTGTTGATTACAATTTTCATTCCCTGACCTCCTAATACATAAGAAGGGCGAATCAATAATGGAAAATCTAAAGTATCTGCTAAAGCAGAAGCTTCATCAGCCGTTTCAGCAATTCCAAATTGTGGGAAAGGGATATTCAATTCTGTCAGTAAATCCGAAAAACGACCTCGGTCTTCCGCTAAATCAAGTGCATCAAAACTAGTTCCAATGATTTTCACTCCGTATTTAGATAATTTTTCAGCCAGTTTCAATGCTGTTTGTCCACCAAGCTGTACAATTACACCTTCCGGTTTTTCATGTTGGATAATATCGTAGATATGTTCCCAGAAAACTGGCTCAAAGTACAATTTATCAGCCGTATCAAAATCAGTCGAAACCGTTTCAGGGTTACAGTTGATCATGATTGTTTCGTACCCGCATTCTTTTGCAGCCAAAACCCCGTGAACACAAGAATAATCGAACTCAATTCCCTGTCCGATTCTGTTTGGACCGGAACCTAAAACGATGATTTTCTTTTTGTCCGTTACCACACTTTCGTTGTCTACATAACGCTCTCCGTTTGCCTTTTCGATTTCAGCTTCAAAAGTTGAATAATAATATGGTGTTTTTGCTTTAAACTCAGCAGCACAAGTATCTACCAATTTAAACACACGGTTAACATTCATATCCATACGTAAAGTATGAACTTCACTTTCCAGACAATTTACCATGTGCGCAATTTGTCTGTCGGCAAAACCTTTTTGTTTCGCTTCAAGCAACAATTCTTTTGGTAAATTAGAAACTTTATAGTTCGAAATTTCTTTTTCTAAAGTATAAAGCTCTTCATATTGTTTTAAGAACCACATATCAATTTTTGTGATTTCATGAATACGGCTCAATGGAATTCCCATTGCAATTGCATCATAAATTACAAAAACACGATCCCAGCTTGCAAAAGTCAGTTTCTCGATAATCTGTTCGTAATTTTTATATCCTTTTCCGTCGGCACCTAAACCGTTACGTTTAATTTCTAAAGATTGTGTCGCTTTATGTAAAGCCTCCTGGAATGATCTTCCGATTCCCATAACCTCACCAACAGATTTCATCTGAAGTCCAAGAGTCCTGTCAGCACCTTCGAATTTATCGAAATTCCAACGTGGGATTTTTACGATTACATAATCTAAAGTTGGTTCAAAAAGAGCCGAAGTAGATTTTGTAATCTGATTTTGCAATTCATCTAAGTTGTATCCTAAAGCAAGTTTAGAAGCAATTTTTGCAATTGGGTAACCTGTTGCTTTAGAAGCTAATGCAGAAGATCTGGATACACGCGGATTAATTTCAATCGCAACAATATCTTCTTTATCGTCTGGCGAAACTGCGAATTGTACGTTACACCCTCCTGCAAAATTTCCGATACTGCGCATCATCAGGATGGCATAATCACGTAATTTCTGGAAAGTCGTATCTGATAAGGTCATTGCAGGTGCAACCGTGATTGAATCTCCGGTATGAATACCCATCGGATCCATGTTTTCAATCGAACAAATGATTACTACGTTATCATTTTTATCTCTCAAAAGTTCCAATTCGTATTCTTTCCATCCCATTAAAGCTTTGTCAATTAAAACTTCATGTATTGGAGAAGCCTCTAAACCACGAGTTAAAAGCTCATCAAAATCTTCTTTTTTGTAAACAATCGCTGCTCCTGTTCCTCCAAGTGTAAACGAAGGACGAATTACTAATGGAAAGCCAAATTCCTGAGCGATTTCTTTTCCTTCTAAATAAGAAGTAGCCGTTTTTGCAGGTGCAGTCGGAACATTTATTTTTTCTAAAAGCTGTTTAAACTGTTCTCTGTCTTCCGTAATATTAATCGCATTTACATCAACACCGATTAATTTCACTCCAAAATCTGCCCAAATTCCTTTTTCATCCGCTTCCAAACATAAATTTAAAGCCGTTTGTCCTCCCATTGTAGGCAAAACAGCATCAATTTGTGGATGTTCCTTTAGAATTTCAATAATCGATTTTGTCGTTAGTGGTTTCAAATATACATGATCGGCCATAGTTGGGTCGGTCATAATAGTCGCTGGATTGGAGTTTATCAAAATAACTTCAATTCCTTCTTCACGGATAGAACGTGCAGATTGAGATCCTGCATAAT
>JBDTNT010000378.1:0-12248 GCA_039933615.1 Flavobacterium sp.
TGAGTTTCCTCATTATATTGTTGCATATAAAATTACCAGCACCTATATCCAGATAATGGACCCACAGGCAGGTAAACTGGAAAAAAAGCCATTAGCTGATTTTGAAGAAATATTTACAGGTTATGCTTTAATATTGATCCCTGACGAAGATATTTTTAAAGAAAAAAACGAGAAAATATCTAATTTTAGAAGAATATTATTTTTACTGAAACCTCATAAATACATTTTGTTGCAAGCTATTATAGGGGCTGTTTTATATACTTTACTTGGTTTTTCTGTTTCGATATATGTAGGTAAGATTACCGATTTTGTGCTCGTGAGTGGCAATAAAAGTTTATTGAATCTAATGAGTGTTATTGTAATTGGCTGTTTGCTGCTTCAAATCTTATATAGCGTTTTAAAAGATGTTTTTATTTTAAAAACAAGTCAGCAAATTGATTCCCGACTAATTTTAGGGTATTACAAACACCTTTTTACAATGCCTCAAAAGTTTTTTGATACCATGCGAATTGGTGAAATTATGTCAAGAATAGGGGATGCTGTAAAAATACGAGCACTAATAAATGAAACCGCTTTAAGTGTTTCGGTAAATATTCTAATCGTATTTTTTTCGTTTATTTTTATGTTTTCGTTCTATTGGAAATTGGCTTTAATTATCTCGTTGATCATTCCATTTTATGTGGTTATTTATTTAATCGCAAATAAGTTAAATAAAAAAGCAGAGCGGGAGATAATGGAGAAAAATGCATTTTTGGAGTCACAACTGGTAGAATCCATAAAAAATATTGGTACTGTTAAACGATTGTCTTTAGAAGATTTCTCTAAAACAAAAACAGAACTTAAGTTTATTGATTTGCTAAAAAGCATTTATAAATCCGGAATGAATGGAATTTTTGCAAGAACTTCAACTGATTTTATTTCAAGGTTATTTACCATTATCCTTTTATGGGTCGGAACGTATTATGCTATTGATGGTGATATAACTCCAGGTGAATTGTTTTCATTTTATTCTATAATAGGTTATTTTACAGGACCTGCATCGCAATTAATCGGTACCAATCAGGCCATTCAGAATGCTATGATTGCCTCAGACCGTTTGTTTGGTATCATGGATCTTGACAGGGAGGAAATGGAATCGAAAGTGAATTTGACAAAAAGCAACTTTAATGATATTAAATTTAAAAACATTGATTTCTCTTATGAATTAGGCCGTTATATTTTTAAAGATTTAAATCTTACAATCAAAAAAGGTCAATTTACAGCATTGGTTGGAGAAAGTGGAAGTGGAAAAAGTACTATTGCTTCATTAATTCAGAATATATATAGTCCAAAAGAAGGGAAAATATTAATTGGAGAATATGATTTAAATTACATCTCCAAACAAAGTGTCAATTCGCTTATTACAACAGTACCTCAAAATGTGGAACTCTTTGACGGAACTATCGCTTTTAATATTTCAATTGGTGAATCAACACCTGATATGGAAAAAATAATTGAAGTAAGTAAAAAAGTGGGTGCTTATGATTTTATTGAATCATTACCAAACGGCTTTAATACTTATCTGGGCGAATTTGGAGCCAATTTATCGGGAGGGGAGAGACAGAGAATTGCGTTTGCGAGAGCGCTCTATAAAGATCCGGAGGTGCTCATTCTTGACGAAGCAACCTCGGCACTTGATTCTGAATCCGAAATGGTGATTAAAAAATTAATTGAAGAGTTGAGCGCACAAGGCAAAACCATTATTGTAATCGCACACAAGCTTCAGTCTATTAAAAAAGCAGACGTTATTTATGCCTTTAAAAAAGGGGAAATCGTTGAATCAGGCTCTCATGACGAGCTTATGAATAAAAAAGAATACTATTATAGAATGTGGAATAATATAATTGTTTAATAAGGAAATTTAACAAAAATGAAAAATTACTCTTTTACAAAAACGGCTATCGTAAGAACTCCAATTGAAGAAAAACAAATGGATCTTACCTGGGAAAAAATTACAGCAATTTTTTCTAAAAAAGAAAATAGAGAAGCTTTGTTTATAGGCTCTCCAAACATTTACAAGGCACTTCTTTTATGGGAAAAAGGAGAAGGTTTTCAAACAGAAGAAGAACTGAAAAGCTTAAAAGGATCTTTGTATAAATATGCCTCCCGATTATCAAACAGAAGTACACCTTTTGGAATGTTTTCTACAGTTGCGGCGGTAGATTTAAATGCAGAAACCAATCTTAATATTGCAGAAAGTACTTTTGGGAGATTTACCAAATTTGACATGTATTTTTTAGGAAGCTTTTTGCCGGTTATTGTAAAAAATGATGCTATTAGAGACGTTTTAAAATACTACAGCAACAATTCGATTTATACCGTTTTTGATAAATACCGTTATGTTGAATATTATTTTAAAGACAATGTAAGGTTTCATAAAATTTCTGAAGTTGAAATAAGTGACTACTTAGAACTAATATTCGAAAAAGCCAAAAATGGGGTTTTAGTAAGCGAACTGGTTCAACTGCTGGTTTCTGATGAGATTTCCCTGCAGGATGCCAATGAATTTATTGATACCCTTATTAAAAGCCAGTTTATACTAACCGAACTGGAATTTACAATTACCGGAGAAGATTATTTTGAGAAATTGTTAAGGGTATTTTCCGAAAAACGATTCGATTTTTATGAAGCGGAAGTCATCAAAGAGTTAATCACTAATTTAAAAGCCAAAATCAATTCCCTTGATACCAATAATACTAACGATCCTGCTTTATATACTCAGATTCATGAATTAGTGAATGAAGAACTGGAGCATGTTGACATTTCAAAGTTATTTCAGGTGGATAGTTTTAGAAAAATCGAAAATGGTTCTATCAGTTTTAAAACACTCAAGAATTTGCGTCCGGCATTAAGCGTCTTAAACAAACTTCAATCCAGTTCGGAAAATGGTCATCTAAAAGAATTCAGAAAAAAATTCCTGGAGCGATTTGAAGAATATGAGCAACCTTTGGTAAGTGTACTGGATCCGGATATTGGTATTGGTTATGGGAAAATTTCAGGTGCAAAATCACCTTTAGTTGAAGATTTGCTGATCAACACCGGACATTCTGATGTTAATCAGATTTCGATGGATACTAAAAAAACATTTTTGTTAAAAAAGTTAATTCATGCTATAAAAAATAATCTGCAATCAATTGATTTGTTAGACGAGGAAATTAACAAATTTGAAGAAAATGAGTCTTTATATCCAGATACTTTTTCTGCATTTGTAAATGTCTTTCATGAAAATGGAGTTGAAAAAATCAATTTAAAAACGGCAAGTGGTCCGTCTGCAAATGGTTTAATTGGCAGGTTCAGCCATTTAGATACTAAAATACTGGATTTGTGTAATCAAGTTACTACTATAGAAAACCAACTAAATCCTGATAAAATTATTGCAGAAATAGTGCATTTGCCTCAGGCAAGAACCGGAAATATTCTGTACAGAAATTTTCAGAGAGAATATGAAATTCCTTATTTAGGTAACGCTTCAGTTGACAGAGATCATCAAATTATGATTGAGGATCTGTATGTTTCAGTAAAAGCAGGAAAAATTGTTTTACGTTCTAAAAGACTTAATAAGGAAATCATTCCAAGATTAAGTAATGCCCATAATTTCAGCTCAAATGCATTACCGATATATCATTTTCTTTGTGACCTTCAAAATCAAAATTCTTTTGGCTTTGGCTTTAGCTGGGGAGCGCTGCAAAATGAATTTGATTTTTTACCCAGATTGAATTACAAAGACACGGTTTTAAGCAGAGCAACCTGGAATATCAATAAAACTGAAATTGAAAGTATTCTGGCTGTCGGTGAGTCTAAGACGGTTGAATTTATTCGCGATTTCAGAAATAAAAGAAATATCCCTGATTTGGTATACGTTTCTCAGGGTGATAATGAAGTATTGATTAATTTCAACAATGATTTGAGTTGTAATGTTTTTTACTACATGCTTAAAGGTGAAAATTTTGTTCAATTAAAAGAATTTTTGTTTACAGAAGATACCATTACAGCGAATTATTGTAATGAAATTATTTTTACAGCACATAAAAATATTGACAAAAAGGCTGAAATTGCCAGTGTAGACCAATTTGTTTCAAAAGAAAGTCAGGATGGTGTAGCAACTTCATTTTCGATAGGTGAAAAATGGCTTTATTATAAATTTTATTGTGGAGAAAGAGCCGGTGAAGAACTCTTAAACAGAGCGATCAATCCTATTATTGAACAATTACAGTCAAAAGATTTGATCGATAAGTGGTTTTTTATTCGATATTATGACGTGCAGGGGCATCACATCAGATTCCGTGTTTTACTAAAAAACAGTAATTTATTTACAGATTGTATTCAAATTATAAGACAACATATTGAACCTCTTGAAAAAACCCGAATTATCTGGAAAACGCAAACGGATAATTATCTTAGAGAATTACAACGATATGGTTACGAGGCTATCGAAGAAACAGAAACATTATTTTTTAATGATAGTGAATGTACTTTAAAATTCACTGATATGATTGAAGGAGATTCGGGAGAAAAAATAAGATGGATGTTTGCCTTATTGTCTATTGATCATTTTTTAAATGATTTTGATGTAAAACTGGAAGGGAAAATCAAATTGTTTAATGTAGCCAAAACTGGTTTTGGAAAAGAATTTAATCGCTCAGGCCGACTCAACAAGCAAATTAATGAAATGTTTGTGAAATATGAATCAGACATAGAATCTTTTTTAGACCCAGTTGTTATGGATGAAATGTATGCGCCTTTGGTTGAAATCCTTCAAGAACGCTCAGAAAAAAATACCCAAGCAGTCAAAGTAATAAAAACAATAGACAAAGAACATCGTTTGCCAACCTATCTTGACAATATAATGCTGAGCTATGTTCATATGATCTGCAACAGGATTTTCTTAACAAAACACAGAATTCATGAAATGGTTGTTTACGACTTTTTATACAAACATTACAGTAAACAACTTCATACCGGAAAAAACAAACAAGTGAAAGAATTAGGATCATTAATATCGTAAATTATGAGAGCATTAGCAGTAGTGACGTCCTCTTTATTTGATCAGATTGAAGATCATAAAAAACATTTAATCAGCATTGATAATGTACAAATTCCTTTGGCCTTTATTGAAGGAGGCTTTCCGGAGTTTGATGTAGAATCTGATCAGTATGCAAATTTTGTTTTGGTAAAAAAAAGCAGTTTTTCTTTAAATTACAGAGATTTAGGTGTTATTGAAAATGCATGGCAGAAATTAAAAACTACCTCAATTGACACTTTTTACCCTGTAGGTTCCGACTTTGCAGGACACGTAATTGCAATTGGGAAAAATGTCCGTTCGTTCTCTGTTGGAGATTTGGTAATGGGTAACTGTTTTTATCCTGAAGCTGAAAATGGGGCAATGCCCGGAATTCCTTCAAATCATTCAAGCAAAGAATACGAGATTTATCATTATGGTAAATTAATCAAAGTACCGTCTTATCTTTCAGATGTTGAGGCCGGTGCTTTGGGAATAGGAACGCAAACAGCCAATGCTATGGTTAGAAAAGCTAATATTAAAAAGGGGGATAATGTACTTGTAACGTCTGTAACATCAAATACTTCTTATTTCTTATTAAATGCGCTTTGGGATATGGACTGTACGGTTTATGGTTTGTCATATTCAGGAAAAAACATAGAATTAGTCCGTGAACATTTTCCGTTCTTAAAAGAAATTTTCTCAATAAATGAAAAAAACATTCCAAATACATTATTGATTGATGTGGTTTTAGATTCTTTTTCAGATACATATTTAGAGTTTTTACTGCCTCAGTTAAACCTGAATGCACGCTATCTGACATGTGGGGTTTTTAATCAGTCAATAGATAAGCTGAAAAATGTTAAACCAACGAATTTAACCCTCTTGATTGCCAATTTAATGATGCGGAACATTAGTTTTATTGGTAATTGTTTAGGAACAACCCAGGATTTAATTTCTGGGTTGGAATTTTATAAAACAAAAAAATTATTAGTGGATTCCATTTTTACAGAAGAAGATTCTTTATCCGATTTTATAACACAATCTTTTAATCTGGGATCTGATAAATTTGGAAAAGTAATTTACCAATACACTGAAAATGAAGAATAAGGAGAAATTTAGTAGTTACTTCTAAACCAGACTTTCTGCCATTCTCTTTTTAAAATCAAAAAAGAAACCTGCTCGGCAAGAATTACTAAATCCGATCCGTCTAATTTTTTTATTTCGGCTTCAGAAACATCTATTATATAAAGCAGATTCAGATACTCGGCAAATTTATACTGAATCATGCGGTATATTTTTTCGTGCAGCTGAATTTTTATTTCGTCAGGAGAAATACTTAGTGGAAAATCTATTCCTTCATTGGCCAGATTAAAATCTTTGTTAATCTGCTCAATCAGTTTTAGGTATAAAGCTTCGGACTGTGCCTCGTCTAATAGGGAGTCGGTATTTTTTGGCGCTACAAACATTTGATTTTTTATTTTGGATTACTGATTTATGATTGTAGGTTTTTAATTGAAAATTAAACGGTTCTTCCCATCAGATTTTCTCCGAAGGTTTTAAGGATTTTCTTTTTTTCGTCGGAAATTGTCATCTTTTCCAAGGTCTCAAAAGCTTTCAGGGTATACATTTCGATAGCTTCCTGTGTTGCTTTTGACGCTCCTGATTCGTTAAAAATAGCCTTTGCAGTTTCAATTTTAGCCGAATTGTCTTCAAGTTGCAAATGGAATAAATTTTGCAATTGTAATCCCTGATCCGAAGAAGAAAACTCTAAAGATTTTAAATATAAATAGGTTTTTTTGTTTTCAATAATATCACCGCCAACCTGTTTTCCAAAAGTTTCCGGATCTCCAAAAGCATCCAGATAATCGTCCTGAAGTTGGAAAGCTAATCCTAAATTAAGTCCAAAATCATAAATTAAATCAGCTTCGGTTTCGGAAGTTTTGGCTACAATCGCTCCCATTTTCATGGCGGCAGCAACCAAAACAGCTGTTTTGTATTCAATCATTTTCAGGTATTCCGGAATTGTAACATTGCTTCTTTCTTCAAAATCAACATCCCATTGCTGGCCTTCACAAACTTCAAGAGCAGTTTTGCTGAACAATTTTGCCAGATCCCTAAAAACAGCTGGTTCGTATTGTTCAAAATATTGGTAAGCCAGAATGAGCATTGCGTCACCGGATAAAATCCCGGTATTGATGTTCCACTTTTCATGCACAGTCACTTTTCCTCTTCGCAACGGTGCATCATCCATAATATCATCATGAACCAAAGAAAAATTATGAAAAACTTCAACAGCCATTGCTGCAGGAAGGGCTTTTTTATAATCGGTATCAAAAACTTCAGCAGTCATTAAGGTTAGTACAGGACGCATCCGTTTTCCGCCAAGACCTAAAATGTATTCAATAGGTTCGTAAAGATTTTTAGGCTCTTTGTTAATGCTTTGGTTTTTTAAATAACTAATAAAGAAATCCTGGTACTGACTAATATCGTGCATAAAATGAAATTCTGATTTACGAGGATCAAAGATACAATTCAATTATGAATAATTAGTTCCTAAATTTTAAAAGGAATAATGCTTTAAAAATGGATCTTTTACTTGGTTAATTCCAATATGTTAATTTATTTTAAAAAAAACTTGGAAACTTTTTTGGTATTCAGAGTTTCCTGTTTATATTTGCACCGTTAATACGGAAACTCAAAACACTGAAAAAGTTTCCTTGAATGGGTTTAGATAATGTATTAACACCATAAAATCAGCAATTTATGAAAACAACATGGACCATTGATTCTAGCCAGTCAGATGTTTTAATAAAAATGAGACATTCGATAATCGCCTATTTAGGAGGAACCACAAACAAGTTTGGCGGTTATGTAGCTATTGAAAATAATGAAATTGAGGACGCTTCTGTTGAATTTTCTTTAGACATAAACAACAAAAACGACAGTTTCCAGCAAATTGATACACATTTACAATTGAATGATTTGTTTAATGTGAACGAGCATCCAATTATCAGTTTTAAATCTACATCTTTTCAAAGAGTTAATAATAACATCAATTTTTTTAAGGGGGACCTGACTATAAAAGATGTGACTAAGGTGGTAGAACTTGATGCTGAGTTTATCGGTATTAATTCTTATGACGGCAAAAAGAAAGTTGCTTTTGAGATTACCGGAAATATCAAACGTCAGGATTTTGGTTTGGATTATAATTCGTTTAATCACAACGGAGGGCTGGCATTGGGAAAAGATATGAAACTTATCGCCAATCTGGAGTTCTGCATATAATTCTTACAATGAATAAGTTAATGTAAAATTATTACAAAAATAGCGGAAACTGTTTTTTGAAATAAAGTTTCCTATTTATATTTGTAATACAATTTGAAGATTAAAATGAAAGAGAAAATAATATCAAAAGCGAGTGAACTATTTTTAAAACTGGGTTTTAAAAGTGTCACAATGGATGATATCGCAGGGGAAATGTGTATTTCAAAAAAAACCATTTACAAGTATTTCTGTAACAAAGAGGTTTTAATTGAAGAGAGTACTTCGTTGGTTCATAAGCAGGTACATGAAATTATTGACACAATAGTTGCTAAAAACCACAATGCGATCCATGAAAATTTTGAGATCAGAGAAATGTTTTGTGAAATGTTTCAAAACAGTATCGATTCTTCTCCGATCTATCAGTTAAAAAAACACTACCCTGAAATTTATCATCATATAATGACAGAGGAAATTGAATTGTGTAGTCAGTGGTTTCGAAATAATATCGAAAAAGGAATCAGGGAAAAATTATACAGGGAGGATTTAAACATAGACGTTTATGTGAAATTTTATTATGTATTAATTTTTCATATCAATGAAAATACAGTTTCAGATAAAGAATCTCAGAAAATGGAATTAGAAGCTTTGGAGTATCATACCAGAGCGATGTCAACACCGAAAGGTATATTGGAATTAGAAAAACAACTTAAAAAATTTACTACTTAATCATCAATCTATGAAAAGAATAATTCTTATATTTTTGTGTTCAATTGGCTTAAGTGTCAGCGCACAAGTCAAAACACTAACCTTAAAAGATGCCCTTACATACGCGCTTCAGAACAAAGCCGATGCTAAAAAGTCTAAATTACAGGTTGAAAACAGTGAGTATCAAATTCAGGAAGTGCGTTCAAGAGCGTTACCACAAATTACAGGAAATGCAAGTTTAACTTATAATCCGGTCATACAAACTACAGTTATTGACGGAGCAGGTTTTGGTGCACCGGGAACAACGATTCAGGCAGCATTTGGTCAAAAATGGACTTCAGGAGCCGGAATTTCATTAAGTCAGGCTTTGTTTGATCAATCTGTTTTTACAGGATTAAGAGCTGCAAAATCAACCCGTGAATTTTATCAGATAAACGATCAGTTGACAGAAGAGCAGGTAATTGAAAGAGTTGCAAACAATTATTACTCTGTTTATGTACAACGTGAAAGATTGGTTTTATTAGACAGTAACTATGTAAATACTACTAAAGTACGTGACATTGTTAAAGGTCAATTTGATAATGGCCTGGCTAAAAAAATTGATTTAGACCGTATCATCGTAAAAATGTCGAATATTAGCACAGAGCGTCAACAAATCCTAAATCAGGTTCAGTTGCAGGAAAACGCCTTGAAGTTTTATATGGGAATGCCTATTGAAACTCAAATCGAGATTCCACAGAAAGAATTTGAAGTAACTCCGGAAGCTTTAACAGAAGCACCAAATTCAGTAAACAGAACAGAATATTTGCTTTTGAAAAAACAAGAAGAATTATTGGTTCTTAAAAAGAAATCGGTGATGGCCGAATATTATCCAACACTTTCTTTGGTAGCAAATTACAACTACCTTGGTCAGGGTCCGGAAATGCCTCTTTTTGCAAAACCAAGAGATGGTGTTTACTGGTCAGATTACTCCGCAATCGGATTGAATTTAAAAGTGCCAATTTTTACAGGATTCGGTACCCGTGCCAAAGTAAGACAGGCAGATGTTGATATAAGATCGCTTCAGGAAGATATCAAAGACACTCAGCTTTCACTTGATTTAGATTACAGAAATGCAAAAACTCAAATTGAGAATAATCTTGTAACAATCGAGAATCAAAAAGAAAATATGCGATTGGCTAAAGAAATTTTAGACAATACAAAAAACAATTATCTTCAGGGATTGGCATCATTAACAGATTTATTAGATGCAGAAAACGCATCACTTGAAGCACAAAATAATTATACCAGAGCAGTTTTAGATTATAAAGTTGCAGAGGTAGCATTAATCAAATCAAAAGGCGAACTAAAAACTCTTATTAAATAACTAGAAACAAAATGAAGAAAATTATAATAACTATCGTAGTCATAATTGCAGCATTAGCAGTAATTGGATATGTCTTAAATAATAATAAGAAGGAAAATAAAGCGAAAACGGATATTGTTGCGGAGAAAAATGCAGCAGTTTCTGTAAAAGTTTCAGCAGTAAAAACAGAAGAGGTTTCACTGGATTTTGTCGCAAACGGAAACTTTCAGCCTATTCAGGAATTGACTTTCTCTGCTGAAAAATCTGGAAAAGTAATCAACGTTTTAGCAAAAGAAGGTGATTACGTAAAAGTAGGCCAGACTTTATTGACTGTAAGAGGTGACGTAATCAATGTAAGTGCACAACAAGCGCAGGCTGTTTATCAAAATGCAAAATCTGATTACAGCAGATATGAAAATGCTTTTAAAACCGGCGGTGTTACCAAACAGCAATTAGATCAGGCAAAATTAGCCTTAACAAATGCGCAGTCTAGTTTAACACAAGCGAACATTAATGTTGGTGATACTAAAGTAAAAGCCCCGATAAGCGGATTCATCAATAAAAAATATATTGAGCCGGGATCTATTTTAACCGGAATGCCTGCAACTGCATTATTTGACATTGTAAATGTTTCTAAACTAAAATTAAAGGTTACAGTAAACGAAAATCAAGTTGCAAGTTTAAAAAGAGGAGACAATGTAAATGTAACGGCTAGTGTTTATCCGGATAAAACTTTTTCCGGGAAAATTACTTTTATAGCTTCAAAAGCAGATGAGTCATTAAGCTTCCCTATCGAAATTGAAATTGCAAATAATATAAATAACGACCTGAAAGCAGGTATGTACGGAACTGCAAATTTTGCATCAAAACAGCAAAAGCAACAGTTAATGGTTGTGCCTAGAAATGCATTTGTCGGAAGTGTGAGCAGTAATCAAATTTTTGTAGTTGAAAATGGTATTGCAAAATTAAAGAAAGTAACTGCCGGAAGAATTTTAGGAGATCAGGTGGAAATTATCAACGGATTATCTGACGGTCAGACTGTTATTGTTACAGGTCAAATTAACTTACAAGACGGAAATACAGTCGAAATTATTAAATAATTTAAAGCAATAAGCCATAGGTTTTAAGCATTAAGCTTACTGCCTAAGGCCTACAGCATAAAGCAAAACAAATGAAATTAGCCGAAATATCGATAAAACGTCCGTCATTGATAATTGTATTGTTTACAATTTTGACTCTTGGTGGATTGTTCAGCTACAGCCAGTTAGGCTATGAGCTGATTCCGAAATTTGAACAAAATGTTATTACAATTTCTACGGTTTATCCAGGAGCTTCTCCGAGTGAGGTAGAAAATACAGTAACGAAGAAAATAGAAGATGCGATTGCATCTTTAGAGAATATCAAGAAGATTGACTCCAAATCTTATGAGAGTTTATCTATCGTATCGATTACCCTGACTTCTAATGCGAAGGTCGATTTCTCTATGAATGATGCACAGCGTAAAATCAATGCAATCATTAGTGATTTGCCGGATGATGCTAAAACGCCGGCACTGACCAAATTCTCATTGAGTGATTTACCGATCATGACGCTAGGTGCGAATGGTAAAATGGACGAAGCTGCATTTTATGACTTAATTGATAAAAAAATTGCACCGGTTTTATCCCGTGTTACGGGTGTAGCGCAGGTAAATATTATTGGTGGTCAGGAACGTGAGATTCAGGTGAATCTTGATGCCTTAAAAATGCAGGGTTACGGACTTTCTATTCCTCAGGTACAGCAAACTATTCTGACTTCTAACTTAGATTTTCCAACTGGAAATATCCAGACCCGTGATCAAAAAATATTAATTCGTTTAGCGGGTAAATATAAAAGTGTTGAAGAATTAAGAAA
>JBDTNT010000379.1:0-7605 GCA_039933615.1 Flavobacterium sp.
CATGGCTTCAATAACATTAGGAGGAAATCCGGTTCATACATCAGGCGAATTACCAGCAGTTGGATCGCAATTAGCTGATTTCAAATTAGTACAAAATGATTTATCAGTGGCTTCATTAAGCAATTTCGCCGGTAAAAAATTAGTTTTAAATATTTTTCCTAGTGTAGATACAGGAACTTGTGCAACTTCTGTCAGAAAATTTAACGAAAGTGCGGGTAATTTAGAAAACACAACCGTTTTGTGTATTTCAAGAGATTTACCATTTGCTCAAAAACGTTTTTGTGGAGCTGAAGGATTAGAAAATGTAGTTAACTTATCTGATTTCCAGGAAGGAAGTTTTGGAAAAGCAAACGGATTAGAAATTGTTGACGGACCATTAGCAGGTTTACATTCAAGAGCAATCATTGTTGTTGACGCTAACGGAAAAATCACGCATACAGAACAAGTTGCTGAAATTGCAAACGAACCAAATTACGAAGCAGCTTTAGCAGCACTATAATAATTTAAATGGAATTTCAAAAAGATAACACTTTTGTTAAAGGCCGACTTAAAAGCGTAACTTACGCTTTTAAGGGAGCTGTTAAACTAATCAGTACCGAACATAGCGTTATGGTACAATTTTCACTGGGGATAATAATGACTATTGCCGGTTTCTATTTTCATATTTCTCATGAAGAATGGCTTTTTCAAACCCTTGCCATTGGTCTTGTACTAAGTGTAGAAGGGCTCAATACAGCCGTAGAAAAAGTAGCCGATTTTATTCATCCTAATTATCATGAAAGAATCGGATTTATTAAAGATATTGCTGCCGGAGCGGTATTTTTTGCCGCAATGACCGCAATCGCAATAGGTTTGATCATTTATATTCCAAAATTTGTATAGGCAATACTAAACGCAAGAATGGCAAAAACAACCAAAAAAGAAACTTTAGACAAAAAAAATGCACCAAAGACTGAGACTGTAAAATCTTGGAGACCAAACAAACAACAACGTTTTGTGCTGGGCTGTCTTCTGGTATTATTTTCCATTGCACTATTAGTTGCATTCATTTCCTTTTATATCAACGGACAATCTGACCAAAGTGCAGTTAGCCAGCTTGGCGACCGTACGGAAGTGGTACAAAACTGGCTCGGAAAATTCGGAGCTTTTTTATCAGATTTAATTGTTTATAAAGGTTTTGGACTGGCCGCTTTTATATTTGTGCGACTATTTTTCCTGACGGGAATGTTTCTGGCATTAGAGTTATCCCTGAAGAAATTAAAGAACATCTGGTTCTGGGACATATTTGCTATCATCATTGTTTCCGTTTTATTTGGATTCTTTGCTACTTCCGCACCCGAACTGGGCGGAACTATTGGTTATGAACTTAACTTATTTTCACAGGATTACATCGGAAAAACCGGGACCTTACTGGTTTTGCTTTTTGGATTAATTGTATATTTAATCTTCAAAATAAAACTATCTCCGGAAAAAATCCAGTCCTACTTTGATTCAACCAAAAATGAAATCAAGTCAGAATTAGGTTCCCTTAAAACGCAGCCACAAAAAGAAAATGCTTATAATTTAGAAGAATTTGCTGTTGAGGAATTAGAGGAAGAAGTCGACAACATTCACTTAAAAACGGATGATTCCAAATTCGAAATCAACAAAGAAGCTTTAAAACCTACCATTTCAAATTCATCCGAAATTGATTTAAATCCGGTTTTAAAACCACTTCAGATGAATATAAATCCAGTATCCGAAAAACAACCGGTACATACCGAAGAATTTGTTGTTGAAAAACCGGAAGAGGAAGATATTATCGAAGAAAACCTGGCTTCCCGTCTGGTAGCCGATTTTGGGCTTTTTGATCCAACTTTGGATTTATCGAACTATAAATTCCCAACGATTGATTTATTAAAAGAATATTCAACAGGTGGAATTACAATCAATCAGGAAGAATTAGAAGAGAACAAAAACAAAATTGTAGACACACTTCGTAACTACAAAATTGAAATTGCACAGATTAAAGCAACTGTTGGTCCGTCTGTAACTTTATATGAAATCGTACCGGAAGCCGGAATCAGGATTTCTAAAATCAAAAGTTTAGAAGACGACATTGCCTTATCATTATCCGCATTAGGAATCCGTATTATTGCGCCAATTCCAGGAAAAGGAACTATCGGTATTGAGGTTCCGAACAAAAACCCAACTATGGTTTCGATGAAAAGTGTAATTGGTTCTGCTAAATTTCAGGAAGCTGAAATGGAGTTGCCAATCGCTTTAGGAAAAACCATTTCTAACGAAACTTTTGTTGTCGATTTAGCTAAAATGCCTCACTTACTTATGGCTGGAGCCACCGGACAAGGGAAATCTGTCGGCTTGAATGCGGTATTGACATCACTTTTATATAAAAAACATCCTGCGGAGGTAAAATTCGTTTTGGTGGATCCGAAAAAAGTAGAACTTACCTTATTCAATAAAATAGAAAGACATTATTTAGCGAAACTTCCGGATACTGAAGATGCTATTATTACAGACAATGCAAAAGTAGTCAACACATTAAACTCCCTTTGTGTTGAAATGGACAATCGCTATTCTTTATTGAAAGATGCAATGGTTCGTAATATTAAAGAATACAATGATAAATTCAAGGCCCGAAAATTAAACCCGGAAGCAGGACACCGTTTTTTACCTTACATTGTTCTGGTTGTCGATGAGTTTGCCGATTTGATTATGACCGCTGGAAAAGAAGTCGAAATTCCGATTGCGCGTCTGGCCCAGTTAGCACGTGCTATTGGTATTCACTTGATTATCGCGACACAAAGACCATCCGTAAACGTTATCACAGGTTTAATTAAGGCCAATTTTCCTGCCAGAATTGCTTTTAGGGTAACTTCCAAAATTGACTCCAGAACGATTCTTGACACACAGGGAGCCGACCAGCTAATTGGACGAGGAGATTTATTATACACCAACGGAAATGATGTGGTGCGTGTTCAGTGCGCTTTCATCGATACTCCTGAGGTAGAAAAAATTACCGATTTTATTGGTGGACAAAAAGCATATGCAACCGCTTATTTACTTCCTGAGTTCGTTGGGGAAGAAACTGGCATCAATCTTGATATGGATATTTCCGAAAGAGATACTTTATTTAGAGAAGCTGCCGAGATCATTGTTAATGCACAACAGGGTTCAGCTTCATTATTGCAAAGAAAATTAAAATTAGGGTACAACAGGGCAGGTCGTCTGATCGATCAGCTGGAAGCAGCCGGAATTGTCGGACCATTTGAAGGCAGTAAGGCACGTAGTGTAAACATCTTAGATTTAAGTGCTCTTGATCAATTTTTTAACAATGAACAAAATTAATTCTATCATGAAATCAAAAATTCAGGAAATCAACAACAATTCTATCACTAACATGACTAAAAAGTTTTTTCAAATGGCAATTTTATTGCTTTTGAGCTTCACTTCTATTCAGGCACAGGATAAAAAAGCCAAAGATTTATTGAATCAGGTAACTGCTAAAATAAAAAGCTACGACAATATTGCTATTGATTTTAAATATTCACTGAACAATGCTAAAGAAAACATCAATCAGGACAGCAAAGGGAATGTAATCATGAAAGGCAATCAATATGTATTGAATTTCATGGGCGTTACCAAAATTTTTGACGGACAAAAAACCTACACTATTGTTCCTGAGGACGAAGAAGTTACTATTTCGAAAGTAAACGAAAAAGATGATGCTGCAATTACACCTTCAAAAATGCTAACTTTCTTTAATTCCGGATACAAATACAATATGGATATTGTTCAGAATGTCAAAGGAAGAAAAATTCAATACATCAAACTAGCACCTACAAATACAAAAGATCAAAGAAAAGAGATTCTTTTAGGTATTGATGTACAAACAAAACACATCTACAATTTAATTGAAACAGGAAAAAATGGAACAAAAACCACTTTAACCGTTAATTCTTTTAAAACCAATCAGCCTTTATCAAAAAATCAATTTACATTTGTAGCGAGCAAATATCCAAAATACTACATCAATAAATTAGACTAATTACAAGGTTGAAAATTTTAGACAAATACTTACTAAAAACATTCCTGATTACATTTACTACGGTATTTGTAATCCTTTTTTTTATATTCATTCTTCAAACCGTCTGGCTCTTTATTTCAGAACTTGCCGGTAAAGATCTGGATCTGATATTGATTGTAAAGTTCCTTTTATTCTCAATGCCGCGAATTATCCCATTGGTTTTACCACTATCGGTTTTACTGGCTTCGATTATGACTTTTGGTAATCTGGCTGAGAATTATGAATTCGCAGCGATGAAATCTTCAGGAATATCATTACAAAGAGCAATGCGGGTTCTAATAATTTTCATCTGTGTTCTAAGCATAGTAGCATTCTGGTTTGCCAATAATGTAATTCCATATGCCGAATATAAATTTGTCAATTTCAGAAAAAACATTGCCCAGGCCAAACCGGCGATGGCTATCGCTGAAGGTCAGTTTAACGATGTTGGCACCTACAATATTAAAGTAAATAAGAAGTCCGGTGAAAACGGCAATATCTTAACTGGAGTTACCATTCATGAAAAAGCGAATAGTTACGGAGAGAATAAAACCGTTATTAAAGCTAAAAATGGAGAATTGATTAGCAATGAAAAGTCAAGTATTTTAAAACTGGTTTTAAATGACGGATATTATTATCAGGATGTAACACCCAAAAAATACGAAGACCGTGCTAAATTACCTTTTGTAAAAGGAAAGTTTAAAAAACAAATCATCAATATTGATTTATCGGAATTAAACAAAACTGATGATAGTCAGGAAAGCGTCGGCAGCACAAATGGTATGCTAAACGTTAATGAGTTACGCTACACTTTAGACTCCCTGAATAAAAATCTAAATAATGAAATAATCTCATTTTCAGAAAATATCAATCAAAGAGTAGGAATCAAAACCCCTGTAATAGCAATAAAGACTGAAAAAAAGAGAAAATCGCTGCCAAACAATATTTTGTCTTTATATACAAACAAAGAAAAGTCAGATATTATAAAAATGGCCAGCAGTGCTATTACAAGTAATATCTATTCTATTGACACGACCCAAAAAGAATTAAAGGATAAACAAAGAGAAATCAACAAACACCTTACTGCATTATATGAGAAATTTGTTATTGCATTTGCCTGTTTCTTAATGTTTTTTATAGGTGCCCCACTTGGTGCCATTATCCGAAAAGGAGGACTTGGTCTGCCAATTGTATTTGCTGTTTTGATTTTTATTACTTTTCACTTCATCAATACTTTTGGAAAAAGATTATCACAAGAAGGTGGAATGAGTCCATTTATGGGTTCATGGATGTCATCCTTTATATTGCTGCCATTGGCTGTATTACTAACATATCGTGCAACAAACGATAACGGATTAATCAACTTTGACGCGATTACAACTCCAATATCACAACTATTTCAAAAAATTTCCGAACGGTTTTTTCCTGTTCAAAACAAACAATAATTATGTCAGCAATAAAAATACAATTGAATACCATTGAAGAAGCTATAGAAGATATTCGTCAAGGTAAAGTAATCATTGTAGTCGATGATGAAGATCGTGAAAATGAAGGTGATTTTTTGGCTGCAGCCGAAAAGGTAACTCCGGAAATGATCAATTTTATGGCAACACACGGACGTGGATTAATCTGCACACCACTTACTGAAAGCCGTTGTAAAGAACTTGATTTACGCGCAATGGTAAGCAATAATACAGACCATATGGAAACTGCTTTTACTGTTTCTGTAGATTTGAAAGGCAATGGCGTTACGACAGGGATTTCTGCTGCCGACAGATCCAAAACCGTACAGGCTTTAGTTGATGCAAATACAAAACCACACGATTTAGCACGTCCCGGACATATTTTCCCTTTAGTTGCAAAACAAGGTGGTGTTTTAAGAAGAACGGGGCATACGGAAGCCGCAATTGACTTTGCTAGATTAGCCGGTTTTAAACCAGCTGGTGTGATCTGTGAAATCCTAAATGAGGACGGAACAATGGCTCGTTTACCTGAGTTAATAAAAGTGGCGAAAAAATTTGATTTGAAATTAGTTTCAATTGAAGATTTAGTCGCTTACAGAATGCAACACGATAGTCTGATCGTTAAAAAAGAAGATTTCGATATCGAAACCCGTTTTGGAACTTTTAGATTAAGAGCTTACGAACAAACTACCAATAAACAAATACATATTGCTTTAACAAAAGGAACCTGGAATCTAGGAGAACCGATCTTAACGAGAATAAATTCTTCACAGGTAAATAATGACTTATTGGGCACTTTAACTAATAATGCAGAACAGCAATTAGATGATATGTTTAAAGCTATCAATGAAAACGGAAAAGGAGCTGTTATATTTATTAATCAGGATATGCAGGCCGTAAATCTGCTAAATAGAATTGCAGAACTTAAAACATTGCAGGCAGAAGGTACAATGAAGGCCCCAAAAGTAATCATTGACAGTAAAGATTACGGAATCGGAGCCCAAATTCTTCATGACATTGATATCTCTAAAATTAGATTAATATCAAATACTGAGCAAACCAAACGTGTTGGAATGATTGGTTATGGTCTTGAAATTATCGAATATGTAAGCTATTAATATATGGGAACTTTAGAAGAAAGAATTGCAAAATCGCAAACGCATATTTTCAAAGCGGTTTTTCCTAGTACAACCAATCATTATGATACTTTATTTGGAGGAACTGCACTACATCTTATGGATGAAGTTGCATTTATTTGTGCCACGCGCTTTAGCCGTAAAAAAGTAGTAACAATATCTACAGGTCAAATCGACTTTAAAAAAGCAATTCCGGCAGGAACTTTAATCGAATTAGTAGCAAAAGTTGTGAGTGTCGGAAGAACAAGTTGCAAAATTCATGTTGATATTTTCATGGAACAAATGTATTCAGAGCTTCGCGAAACCGTAGTTTCAGGAACTTTTTCGTTTGTTGCTGTTGATGAAAACAAAAAACCAACACCAATTTTAGATGATTTGAAATAATTTTTCAAAAATATCTCATTTATAAATACTGATAATTAGATACTTGAATATTTAATTTAAAAAAGTTCCAAAAAAGTGTCAAAAAAGTTTTTACAATCGGAAAAACGTCTTATATTTGCACTCGCAATCACAAAGCGATAGCGACATACTGGAGAAATGGCAGAGCGGTCGAATGCGGCAGTCTTGAAAACTGTTGACTGTAACAGGTCCGGGGGTTCGAATCCCTCTTTCTCCGCGAAGGCCCGAAAACAAAGGAAAAATAAGATTTTCAAAGTTTTCAAAAAAGCCTAAAAAAAGCGGTAAACCCTGCAAATCCAACGATTTGCAGGGTTTTTTCTTTTATACCACTTTTCAATATTTATAAAATCGAACAAAATCTTTGTGGCACATTCGTGGCACACTTGGAAATTTCGAAAATGTGCCACAAAATTTCATCTTAAGTCCCGATATCAAAGGGGTTAAGCACGTTTACATCTTGTTTAAATGAGGTTATAATGGATTAACACGAAAACCTGTGGATTTGGAAAAATTAGGCATAAATATTAGTAAGCCTAAA
>JBDTNT010000380.1:0-3273 GCA_039933615.1 Flavobacterium sp.
TTTTATAAAAAAAGAAAAATGTGTTAAAATGTGCTCGAACACAATTAAAATGTTTTCGAACACATTAAATTTAATATTTTCTCCTATTTGATTTTTATATATATTTGTTTATATATGGAAAAAATTTACACAATTAAGGATATCGCAGAACTGGCAGGTGTTTCTAAAGGCACTGTAGACCGTGTTTTGCATAAAAGAGGAAAAGTCTCTCAGGATGCTCTTGACAGGGTTAATGAAGTTTTGGATAAGATTGATTATCAGCCTAATTTAATGGCAAGAAGTTTAAAGAAGACACAAATCTATTCCATATGTGTTTTGATTCCCGATTCTAAAAATGATCCTTATTGGCAGCCTTGCATCGATGGTATCAATGAAGCTAAAAAAGAATTCAAGTCTTTTAATGTTAAAGTTGAAATTTTTCTTTTTGATGCCACAAGTACTGCTTCTTTTGTAGAAACAAATAAAGCGGTATTGAATGCTTCGCCGGATGCTGTTCTGCTGGTTCCTTTATTTCATAAGGAAGCTATTGACGCTATTGAAACTTATACTTCTAAAGGTATTATAACGAGCATCTTTAATAACCAGTTAAAATCCAGTGCCATAAAAAGTTTTGTGGGGCAGGATTTATTTCAAAGCGGGAGAATTGCGGCCAGATTACTGGACTTATTGATTCAGAAAGGAACAATTGCCATTGTTCATATTGATGAGGATTATGAGAATGCAATCCACATGCAGCAAAAAGAGAAAGGTTTCAGGGATTATTTTGAACAGCTGGAACAAGGAAAATTTGAGATTAAAACTTTCAAAGTAAAACATCCTCAATTTAAAACGACGCTTAAAGAATTTTTAGAAGCAAATCCTCAAATCCAGGGTCTTTTTGTAACCACTTCAAAAGCTTATCAGGTCGCTAAAATTATTGCCAGAAACCCTGAAAGAAAAATTGCCCTTGTAGGGTATGATTTATTGGAAAACAATCTTGAATATTTAAACAATAAAACCATTGACTTTCTGATTCATCAGAATCCGAAAAGGCAGGCTTATTTGGGAACAACAAATTTAATTGAGCATTTTATTTTTGAAAAAGAAATAAGTGCAGAAAAACTTTTGCCAATTGATATTATCAATACTGAAAATGCCAAAGACTACTTTTTGTAATGTACCTTAAACTAAAGTAAGGAGACCAAAAGAACTGGCAATATGAAAATTAGGCGTTTCTGTATTTGGATTGACCCATGAAATCCAGGTGGGTTCAAATAGTTTATTTTCCTGTTTTTTATATTTTGCCCTGTAAAGTCCGGCTTCTATCTTATTGTTTTTAATGAGATGGAAGTTTTTAAGCGACTGAATACTGATTGCTATTTCGACAACGAAATACTCTTCTTTTATAGTTGATTTTACTGCAATATCATTTTCCGGCCAGTTCCAGTCATAATCAAATTTTCTGCCGGGATAGGCAATAAAATCCATAATTCTTGGTGTAGGATCAATTTCCAGGCAGTAGTAAGGATTTAGTCCTTCATCTGTTCTGAAAAAAATTTCTACCCTGTCAGATTCAGCAATACTGTCAACCGAATCGTCTTTTTTATCAATATGAACATTTCCATCATAAACGGTATACAAAAAATAGATATTATCAAGATCCCACAAAGCTCTTAATTCAATTTTTTCGGGCTTTGTATCCTCCCATGGAGAACCAAAATCAGTTAATACAGCTGCGTTATTCCAAAGAGGATTATCCCCTAAGCCATTTATTTGTAAGATGTTTTCTTCGATACGGTTTACATTGTAATTTTTCATTCTAAAAAGGTACGGAAATTTGAAAAATAAAAGAAGGGAGTAAAAGAGATTTTTCTCTTCTACTCCCAAAAATAGTATTATTTCAGGTATACTTTATTATAGGTAATTTCGCCATCAGCAGTAATCTGAAGAATAACCAACTGCGATTTTTTTAAATTAGAGACTTTAATATTTATCGTATTTACAGCATTATAATCTCCGTTTAAAAGCACTCTGCCGTTTAAATCCAGTATAGAAATTGTCGCTAAATTGATGTTTTTTCCAAAATTAATATTGATTTCATCTGAAGCGGGATTCGGAAAAACGGTAAAACCCGGGGCAATTTCTTCGGTTACTTTGGCTGTAGCAGCTTTTTTAGCGGTTGATCCCGTTTGTAATTCAGAGTTTCCAATATCAATTCGACCATTTCTTTTGCGGTTATCTTCGTCATAATCAAGAGTACCGGAATATGTTGCGCTATAGGTAGGATCTCCTTTATCGGCAGCGAAAGCTCCGGTTGCTAAAGTAAAATCAAAAATAGAAGCATTTATAAATCCCGGAGCACCAACTACAGAATTAAGATCCTGTCCAGTTGCTGCTGAAAATGTGGCCTGATTGTAGGAGCCTGTTGTAGTACTTCCATTAAAACTTACTCCCGTTAAATCTATAATATAATCTGTTGTACCTTCTCTGTAGAATAAATTATAATTGGACACAAAATTAGATACCGTATATCCATAAGAAGCTAAAAGTGCTTTTTTATCATTAGAGGCATACAGGATATTATTCTTAAAAGTAATTCCCGAACTGTTTTGAAGATGCACTTCACCTCCATAAATATCAGCAAATGTGCCTACAGGAATACCGCCTATTGTTGTTACACCGTTTACGACAGCTCCGGTTCTGTTTTTATAAAATGTATTGTTATAAATCGTTGTGTTACTTATCGTTGTAGTGTAACCACTTCCGTTGCTTCCGCCAAAAATAGCTCCGGCAATTACATTGTTGTAAACCGAATTATTGTTGATATTATGTCCCATTGCAGGTCCGCCGTTTCCTGTTGCTGTGTTGACTTCTGCACCAACAGCAATTCCGATACCGCAATTGTATACTTCGTTTCTTTCTACCGTACAATTCAAAGCACCGTCAAGATAAATACCCGCACTATTGGCAACGGCACTCATACAGTCAAAAACTTCATTGGAAGAAATTACACCATTTCTTGCCTGATTGTTGCTGGTGGCTCCGGTAAATAAATAATTTCCAGTAGCATCAATTCCAATATTAGCAATATCATACACGGTATTTTTAGACACGGTAAAACCATTTACATTTCCGGTTAGGGTTACAGCTTCTCCCCATCCTGTGGCGCAATTGCTTACTTCGTTTTTTTCAATTTTAACGTTTGTTATGGCATAGGTGCCGTTTCCTCCGTCAATTTTAATTGCGTTGGCAACAACACTGCCGCCCGATGGAATGGCGGATAAATTATTGCTG
>JBDTNT010000381.1:0-9466 GCA_039933615.1 Flavobacterium sp.
TTCTTGTATTTTTTATTTTTCAGGCCTGCGGGCGCAAATCAGCTGCTGATTTCAATTCCGATTTTTCCTTATTCAGAGAGTACATAACTAGTTTTACTGGCGGGATTGTTCCTTCACAGTCCGACATACGCGTGGTTTTGGCTTTCGAAAAAAAAGAATGGAAAATCAATCAAGAACTGGATGATGATTTGTTTGACATTTCGCCAAGTGTGAATGGGAAAGTTGTAGCGCTTTCAAGCAATACAATTGCCTTTATTCCGGAGAAAAAATTAAAACAGGGAACAGAATATCAGGTTACGCTAAACCTTGATAAACTGATAACGCTTCCGAAAGAAAAAGAAAAGGAACTTTCTAAATTTAATTTTACGGTTAAAACCATAAAACAGGATTTCACTATAAATACGCTTGATATTCAATCACACAGTAAAGAATATCAGTATTTGAATTGCGTTTTGAAAACCGCAGATGATATCGATTCTGAAACGGCCCAAAAATTAATTTTAGCCAGTCAGAAAGGAAATCAGCTTAAGATTAAGTTTGATAAAACCGTAAAATCAGGAAAAGAATTCAAATTCATTATCGACAGTATTCAGCGTTTTGCCGAGCCAAGTGAACTTGAAATTGCTTACGACGGAAATGATTTTGATATTGACCAAAAGGGAAAAATTGATTTTCCGATTACGGGAATAAATGAATTTAAAGTTATAAAAGTCGATGTTCCCGATGAAAATAATCAGTCGGTTTTAATTAATTTTTCAGAACCTCTGGAGAAAGGCCAGGATTTTAAAGGTTTGGTCGCTATTCAAAATACAAATAATTTAAAATTTTCAACACAGGGAAATGTACTTAAAGTATATTTTAGCAATGAAAAACCGGCGCCAGAAGTTGTTCACGAAGCAGTTGTAGAAGAACCCGTTGCAACAGTTACAGTAGATTCGGCAAGTGTTGTTGTTGACAGTGCGGCGACCGCAACACCGGAAGTTACAGTAGTAGAAGAACCCGAAGTTGTTGAAGAAGAAGCACCGGAGCAAAACATAACGGGTGAATTATTGCTGGAAGTTTTTCAGGGAATAGAAAGTCAATACGGTCAGAAAATGAAAGAGAACTATTCTCAGAAAATTTCCTTTGACCAGATAAAACCAAATGTCCGATTTGTGAAAAACGGAACCATTCTGCCAAGTTCCAATAATTTGAAACTGAATTTTGAAACCGCAAATCTGAGCGCCGTAGATGTAAAAGTGTATAAAATCTATAAAAATAACATTCTGCAGTTTCTTCAGAATAATCAATTGAACGGATCACAAAATTTAAAGCGTGTTTCTCAGCCCGTCGCCAAAACGACCATTAACCTTAAAGAAAATGCTTTAGTCAATTTAAGTAAATGGAACACTTTTGCTTTGGATTTATCCAAGATCATCAAGCCGGAACCGGGTGCGATTTACAGAGTAGAGTTCTCTTATAAAAAGAAATATTCCTTATATAAATGCGAAACATCAGAAGATGATCCGGATCAAAATGAAGAGGAAGAAGAGGTTGATGAAGATGATGTGAATTACAGTGGTAATTCCTATGACGATTATTATTACGACGATTACGAGTGGAGAGAAAGCCAGGATCCGTGTACAGGATCGTATTATTACAATGCCAGGATTGCCACCAATATTCTGGCTTCAGATTTAGGTGTAATTGCTAAGAGAGGCGAAAACAAATCGTATTTATTTGCCGTAAATAATATCATTACAACGGAACCCGTTTCGAATGCGCGTGTTGATTTATACACCTTTCAACAGCAAAAAATTGCTACTGCAGCAACAAGCAGCGAAGGAATTGCGACCTTCCAAATCAATAAATTCGCCTATTTTGCTATCGTTACCTTAGGAGATCAATCGACTTATGTAAAGCTTGACGATGGAAATTCGTTATCCGTAAGTAATTTTGATGTTGCCGGAGAAACACTTCAGAAAGGGCTGAAAGGATTTATTTATGGAGAGCGCGGCGTTTGGCGTCCGGGAGATAATTTGTATTTGTCTTTTATTTTGAATGATGCTTCGAATAAACTTCCGAAAGCCCATCCGATAAAATTCAGATTAACAGATCCAAACGGAAAAGTATCCTATCAGACCGTTCAGAAATCGAATGAATTAAATCATTACGCCTTTATTGTACCGACAGATCAGGATGCGCCAACAGGAAGTTGGGAAGCAATGATAAGTGTTGGAGGAGCAAAATTTTATAAAAATATAAAGATTGAGACGATAAAACCAAATCGTTTGAAAATCAAAAACAGTTTTCAGGGAAAGATATTGTCTTCCTCTTTTCCAAATACCAGTAACCTTGAAGTAACCTGGTTACATGGCGCCATTGCTAAGAATCTGAATGTAGAAATGCAGGCTAAATTCTCCGAGCAGAAAACGACTTTCAAAGGCTACGAAAAATATACTTTTGATGATCTGGTTCGCAGATTCAGCACAGAAGAAGTGAATGTTTTCTCAGGAAAATTAGATGCTAACGGAAGAGCATCGGTAAATATCAATCCAAAATTACAAGGACAGGCACCTGGAATGTTAAGGGCTTCCTTTATTACAAAAGTATATGAAGAAGGCGGGGATTTCAGTATGGATGCAATGGCCTCCACTTATTCTCCATACAAAACCTATGTTGGAGTAAAAGCACCGGAAGTGAACAAATACGGAATGCTTGAAACGAGAACAAACAATCGTTTTGATATTGTGACCGTTGATGAAAACGGAAGACCAAAATCAGTAAGGGATCTGGAAGTAAAAGTGTATAAAGTAGAATGGCGCTGGTGGTGGGATGCTTCCAGTGATAATTTATCCAATTATAATTCATCTGAAGCCACGACTTCTTACAAAACATTTAAAGTAAATACAGATTCTAGGGGTAAAGGAAGCATTCAGTTTGCCTTGACGGATGAAGAATGGGGGCGTTATATGATTCGCGTTTCAGATGAAACCGGCGGACACGCAACAGCATTAACCGTAAATATCGACTGGCCGATCTGGTCCGGAAAAACGAGAAATACAGATGCCTCAACAGCTAATATGCTTGTTTTTTCTACAGATAAGAAAGACTATGCAGTAGGCGAGAAAGCTCAGATTTCTTTCCCTTCAAGTGCAGGTGGACGCGCTTTGGTTTCTGTCGAAAACGGATCAAAAGTAGTGCAGACACTTTGGGTCGAAACTAAAAAAGGAGAAACAAAAGTCGAAATTCCGATTACGGCGGCAATGGCACCAAATGTTTATTTTAATATAACACTTCTTCAGCCACATGCCTCGACGAAAAATGATTCTCCGATTCGTATGTACGGAATTGTTCCGATTGGAGTAGTAGATAAAAACACAAAACTGGAACCAACGCTTACAATGTCGGATGTCTTAAGACCGGAACAATCATTTCCTGTAAAAGTAAGTGAGAAATCCGGTAAGGAAATGACTTATACGATTGCGATTGTAGATGAAGGCTTATTGGATTTAACCCGATTTAAAACACCAAATGCCTGGGATAGTTTTTATGTCCGTGAAGCTTTGGGTGTAAAAACCTGGGACGTGTATGATGATGTGATTGGTGCGTATGGCGGGAAAGTAAATCAGATTTTCAGTATTGGTGGAGATCAGGATTTAGGAGGAGGAAAGGCTAAGAAAGCCAATCGTTTTAAACCGGTTGTAATTTACCTCGGACCATTCAAACTGGAGAAAGGACAGACAAAAACACATCAGGTTACATTACCGAAATATATAGGATCGGTACGAACAATGGTTGTTGCAGGAGATGCGGCTACAAGTGCCTATGGAAGTGCAGAGAAGGCAACTCCGGTTCGCAGTCCTTTGATGGTATTGGCTTCATTGCCAAGAAAAATCTCGCCGTCAGAAAAAGTAACGATTCCGGTTACGGTTTTTGCAACCGAGAAAAACATAAAAAATGTAAAAGTTCAGATAAAAACCAGCAACGGATTACAAGTCATTGGAAGCGCAGCTCAAAATGTACAATTCGCACAGCCGGATGAGAAAATGGCGTATTTTAATCTTGCTGTAGGAACTCTGACCGGAATTGCAAAAGTGCAGATTATTGCCACATCCGGAAAGGAAAAATCAACTTATGATGTTGAGATTGATATGACCAATCCGAATCCGGTTACGAATACTTATACCGATGTGATTTTACCGCCGAACAGCTCGAAAACTATTTCATGGAAAACGTTTGGAGTTTCGGGAAGTAATAAAGCGAAGCTGGAGGTTTCTTCGATGCCGACAATTAATTTGAATGGAAGATTGCAATATCTGATTCAATACCCGCATGGTTGTGTAGAACAGACGACTTCATCTGTATTTCCACAGTTGTTTTTGAACGATGTCGCTGATATTGACGCAACACGCCAACAGCTGATTCAAAAAAATGTTACGGCAGGAATTACAAGATTGGGAGGTTTTCAATTGCCAAACGGAGGACTTTCGTACTGGCAGGGCAATACGATTGCAGACGATTGGGGAACTTCTTATGCCGGACATTTTATAATTGAAGCAGAGAAAAAAGGATATATACTCCCAATAAATTTCAAATCAAAATGGATATCATATCAGCAAAAAGAAGCCAAAAAATGGCGTTTCGAACAACAATACGGAAATGACATGGCGCAGGCGTATCGTTTGTATACTTTAGCTTTGGCCGGTTCTCCGGATTTGTCTTCTATGAACAGATTGAGAGAAACCACCGGAATTTCCAACGAAAGCAAACTAAGACTGGCAGCCGCTTATGTGCTGGCAGGACAAAAAAGTGCCGGATTAACATTGTTGCTGCATAGTAAAATTGATGATACTTCCAGTGATTACAATTATTATTACTATGGTTCCAGTGACAGAAACAGAGCAATGGCACTGGAAACACTATTGCTGTTGAACCAAAAAGAAAATTCCTTTCTGATGGCGACAAAACTGGCCCAAAATATGGCCAGTGACCAATGGATGAGCACACAGACAACTGCTTATTGTTTATATGCAATGTCAAAATTCTCACTCAACAACGGTCCGAAAGGAATTGATATTCAGTTTAGTAAAGACGGAAAAGCACAGACCATAAAAACAGCTAAAACTGTTGCAGACAGAAATCTGGCTGTACAATCGGGAGGAAACAGTGTTACTTTAAAAAACAATAAAAAGAATACGATTTATGTCCGTGTATTAAACACCGGAATTCTTCCTATTGGTCAGGAAAATGCTGTTGAAAGTAATCTTTCGGCCGGGATTGTTTTCAGAAATAGAAAAGGCAGTGTGATTGATGTTTCCAAAATTGCTCAGGGGACCGAGTTTGTAGCTGAGGTTACGATTAGGAATTTAAAGAATGAATATGTACAAAATGTAGCTTTATCTCAGATCCTGCCATCAGGTTTTGAAATTGTAAATACACGTTTTACGGATTATGGAGAATCAACCAACAATACAGCCGATTATATTGATATACGCGATGACAGGACGAATTTCTATTTTGGTTTGAAAGCTGGAGAAACCAAAACATTCAAGATTTTATTGAATGCCTCATACTTAGGAAACTATTATTTACCTGGATTACAATGTGAAGCCATGTATGATCATACTTTCCTGGCCAGAACAAAAGGATTCTGGGTATCAGTCATAAAGTAAATTTATTAGAACCTGTCAGGTTTCCTAAGGTAACGAATTGATTAAAGTATTTTTAAAGAAACTAAAAAAATATACCTGACAGATTTCCAAAATCTGTTGGGATATTAAAATTATAAAGTTGAAAAATAAAATAAAAGCGTTCTTTCAACGCATTATAAACTGGATAAAAAAGAACAAGATTAAATCAGCAATTGTATTTCTGCTCTTGCTGATTTATTATTTTTCGCTGCCACAAACTTTATTCAAAGAACCTTATTCTACCGTTATAGAAAGCAGCGAAGGCGAATTGCTTGGCGCCAAAATTGCCAGCGACGGACAGTGGCGTTTTCCTGCGCAGGACAGTGTTCCCGATAAGTTCAAAAAATGTATTGTTTATTTTGAAGACGAATATTTCTATAAACATCCGGGTTTTAATCCGGTTGCGATGGTAAATGCAATCAAACAAAACAGAAAAGCAGGGAAAGTAGTTCGCGGAGGAAGTACACTTACACAGCAAGTTATAAGATTATCCAGAAAAGGGAAGAGCAGAACCTATTTTGAAAAATTCATAGAAGTCATTCTCGCAACAAGACTGGAACTGGGATATTCTAAAAATCAAATCTTAGAATTATATGCCGCTCACGCTCCCTTTGGTGGAAATGTCGTTGGATTGGAAATGGCTGCATGGCGTTATTTCGGAGTGCAATCGAATCAGTTGTCATGGGCGGAAAGTGCAACTTTGGCGGTTTTGCCCAATGCTCCGAGTTTAATTTATCCGGGTAAAAATCAAATAAAGTTATTAGAAAAACGCAATCGTCTTTTATTGAAATTAAATCAGGAAGGCATAATCGATAAGCAAACATATGAACTTTCTATAGACGAGCCATTGCCGCAAAAGCCATATAATTTACCTCAAATTGCACCTCATTTACTGGAACGCGTGGCAAAAGAGGAAGAAGGGACACGGGTAAAAACAACATTGGATTTTACGCTCCAAAACAGGGTAAACCAAATAGCAAAATATTATTACAATCAATACAGGCAAAATGAAGTCAGTAATCTGGCGATTTTGGTAATTGATGTTCAGAATAGAAATGTCATCAGTTATGTGGGAAATTCTCCAACAGACGGTGATCACCAGAAAGATGTTGATATAATTGATGCACCCAGAAGTACCGGAAGTATTCTGAAACCATTATTGTACGCGGCAATGCTGGATGACGGTGAATTACTGCCAAATACCTTAGTGGCCGATGTACCGACCCAGATTGCGGGTTACACACCTCAGAATTTTAACCTGACTTTTGATGGCGCTGTTCCGGCGCATCGGGCCTTGTCAAGGTCTCTGAATATTCCGGCAGTTTTGATGCTGCAGGATTTTGGAGTCAATAAATTCTATGAAGAACTGCAGAAATTCCAGTTGAAAGACATCGACAAATCTCCGGACCATTACGGATTATCACTTATTTTGGGAGGAGCGGAAAGTAATTTATGGGATTTATGCAGGACGTATTCCAATTTGTCTTCAACGGTAAATTATTTTAATAAAAGCCACGGAAAATACAGAACCAAAGAATTTACAGAGCTGAATTATAAAAATGACTTCCAGCCGGATTTTGGGTCAGAAAGTGAGCAGAAGAATATTCTGGGTGCCGGATCAATCTGGCTTACTTATAATGCCATGGAAGAAGTAAACCGTCCGGAAGGAGATGAAGCCTGGAAATTTTATGACAGTTCCCTTAAAATTGCATGGAAAACAGGAACCAGTTTTGGGAATCGGGATGCCTGGGCTATAGGAACAAATTCAAGATATGTTGTAGGGGTCTGGGTCGGAAATGCAACCGGTGAGGGAAGACCAACATTGACAGGAGTAACCAGTGCAGCGCCAATTTTATTCGATGTCTTTAATTTATTACCCAGACAAAGATGGTTCGGAATTCCTTATGAAGATTTAAACGAAGTTGAGGTTTGCAGTTTAAGCGGACATCTGGCAAAAGAAAGTTGCCCTAAAATAAAACAATGGGTTACAAAAAAAGGAAAAACGACAACTGTTTGTCCGTATCATAAAACGGTACATCTGGATCAGACAGGACAATTTCAGGTAAACAGCAGTTGTGAAAGTGTTGGAAACATAGTGACAAAAAACTGGTTTGTATTGCCCCCGGTTATGGCGTGGTATTACAAAAGCAAGCATATTGAATATCTGCCATTACCGCCTTTTAAAGAAAACTGCCTCGGAACACAGACTGTTTCTATGGATTTTATTTATCCGAAAACGAACAGCAAAATTTATTTAACGAAGGATTTTAATAGTGAAGTACAGCCGGTAATTTTTAAAGTGGCGTATTCACAAAGAGAAAAACAGTTGTTCTGGTATGTAGATCATGTTTACAAAGGCGTGACTAAAGTTTTTCATGAAAAGCCAATTATAATGAGTGCAGGATTTCATTATGTTACTGTTGTGGATGAATCGGGCAATGAAATTAGCAGAAAGGTAGAAATTATAAGAGAATAGTTGTAAAAGCAAATCCCAATTTTTTAAATCCAAAATCCCAAAATTTGATCGTTTCTTAAAATAGAAATTGTGAGGTAGCAAAGGGGTTTATTACATGATTCTAATTTGAGTATATACTTTTTGGTTGCTTGAAAACCTAAAAGTAGCTCCAAAAGTAAAACCTTTAATTGCCGGAATTTTATCATTATTAAATGGTTGTGAATAACCGAAACCTAAATCTAAAATATTTAAAACCGTCATTCCTGCTAAACCATACGCGTGTTTGTCTGATATTCCGCCTTTAATAAATAAAAACTTTGCTGTATTATATGATAAATGCAAATCAGGTAAACCGTAATACGTGTTGTTATAAGATGTTACTCCAAAGCCCAGCCCTAAAAAGAGTTTGTTTTTATTTTCGCAATCTAAACAGAATTCCAGTCCGCCTGTAAATTGGCTTTTGGTTGCAATTTTATAATCTAAATATAGAATAGGCGATTTTGGGAATTTAAATTTACTTTTATTATTCTCTTTATAGTTGAAATCTCTTGAATCCAAAAGAATATTGTTTTCATTGTACCATTTTGCATTTCCTACGAGAGATTCCCCTTCTTTATCTTGAGAATAACCTTTGAACTGAGGTTTATTAGTTTTTAAATAATAATCTTTTATAACATAAAGCGAATCTAAAGACTTGATATTATATCCTACCGCTTTTTTTGTTTTTATTTTTAAAGGTTTAATTCTATAATATGTAGCAGAATTTTTTATGGTGTTTTTCCAATTTTGATCAAAATAAATAGTGTCATTTTGAGCTGAGGATTTAATTGTAAAGAAGGTTAAAACAAGAAGTAAATAATAATGTTTCTGTAGAAAACAAGGCTGAGATATATTTAATGGCATTTTTACTGGTATATAATTTTTATCAAATGTAAGAAAGTATTTAAGAACAAAGTTGATATAATTTAATCTTGAAAACTAATGCCTAGCCCGGATAGAAGTGGAAATCCTTTTATTTTTTCTTTAAAAAACAAAAGATTGAAACGGATAGCTGGAAATTGTTTCTGAAAAAGAACGTTCAATTTTTAAAAATCCAAATTCAAATAGAGAAAAAATAGCAGTGGAATTACTTTGTTGCTCAAAAAAAGGCATAAAAAAACCGCCAGTCTTTCAAGAGGCGGTTTTGATTTTTATTCTGAAATAACATTTCCTTTTTTATCATAGAAATGGTATTCTAAGTACGTGTAAGCGTCACGAGGTATGATTTTCACCCATTTTTTATGCTCAAAAAACCATTTTGAACGTAATGATGGAAAACCTTTACTGAGGTATGCAGCCA
>JBDTNT010000382.1:0-20115 GCA_039933615.1 Flavobacterium sp.
ATTGCCTCCCATTTTAACTGGAGGTAAATTAAAATTGCATATGGAATGGCTTTAGCCAAATGATTACTATAAATTTAGCGGAAGTCATTTCTCACTATGATTTATGATTTTACATATTTCCGGCTCAGCCAGAATGGAATTCAAAACTCACTTTTAATCCTTAAAATATAATTTCAGAAATAAAATCATAAAAAAGAAAATTCTCTCATTATTGATTTTAACATAATTAAAGGAGCCTTTTTTAGGATAATACGACATTGATTCTTTAATTTTGTGGAATCGCTTAATAATTCTGCGATTCCACAAAATTACTTCTGATGAACAAAACGGCCCAAATCAAAAAAAATCATCAATTTATTGTTTTCCGAAGATTAGTTATCGTTTCTGTTTTAATTGGTTTTCTTTCTGCATTCTTAGGAATTTCACTAAAAAAAATAACCGAATATTACGAAGAGATCTTCTTTCATGAAGCTACCGTAAACCCTATATTTTACATTATATTTCCTGTTTTTGGATTGTCTGTAATCTATTTTCTGCGACAATATCTTTTTAAGAAAAAAGAAAATAAAGGCATTAAAGAAGTCTTTGAAAGCACTAAATCAAGTTCCAAAAATCTTCCTTCATACAAAATTCCATCACACTTTATAAACGGATTATTAACCGTGATTTTTGGAGGCTCAACCGGAATCGAAGTTTCTACTGTTGTTGCCACTGCGACAATTGGTTCAGTTGCACAACAAAAAGAAAATGTTTTCCGTAAATATAAAACAGAATTGATTTGTGCAGGAGTTGCCGCGGGAATTACTGCTTTATTCAGCAGTCCGATTGCCGGAATTTTATTTGCGGTTGAAGTTATTTCCCGAAAAGTGACGCGTGCTTTTATCATCACAAATGTAATTGCGGTTTCTATTGCTTTTGGTTTACTGTCTATTTTAAAAGAAGAACCTTTATTTACCGTTTCGGTTACAACCTGGCATTTAAAAGCCATTCCCTATTTTATTCTTTTAGGAATATTGGCCGGAATAAATTCTGTTTATCTAACACGCTGTGTGTTGTTTTTCAAATCTCAATTTGGCAAAATTCAAACCCATTATTATAAAATTCTTTTAGGATCAATTGTGTTGAGCGTTTCCTTATTTGTATTTCCACAATTGTATGGAGAAGGTTATCATTCAATAAAAATGATTTTTGGCAATTCCAGCCAGCTTCCGTTAACAATAACTTTGGCGTTGACTTTTGTTGGCATATTAATTCTAAAACCAATTGTAACTTCTGTAACACTTGCTTCCGGCGGTGATGGAGGAGTCTTTGCTCCGAGTCTTTTTATCGGTGCTTTTTTAGGATTGTTACTCGCGTCGATTTTAAATACGTTCTTTAATACACAGGTGATTCCAATTAATTTTATGATTATTGGAATGGCAGCAGTTTTAAGCGCCAGTATCCATGCTCCTTTTACTGCGATATTTTTAGTTTGCGGATTAACAAATGATTATACTTTATTCATACCCATTTTAGCTGTTTGCCTGATTTCTAAGTACACCGCAAAAATGATTTATCCGTATACCGTTTACACGTATTCTCCAAGTTTAATAAAATAAACATGCCCGTTCAGAAAATAAAAAGAGGTTACCGAAAAACCCGTTATATACTTTACAAAGAAACCTTAATTGATTATAAAGAGCATTTTTGGTCGTTTTTAGGTTCCTTTGTCGGAATTGGAATTCTCGCTTATCTTCAATCCAAAACTTTCTCCGGAAGTGATGCTGTTTATTTAATTGGTTCTTTTGGAGCTTCGAGTGTTTTGGTTTACGGAATCATTCAAAGCCCGTTTTCGCAGCCTCGTAATTTGATTGGCGGCCATATAATATCTGCTGCTATAGGTGTAACGGTTCAAAAACTAATACCAGACATTGTTTGGCTTTCAGCTCCGCTGGCAGTTTCATTTTCTATAATTTTCATGCAGATTACCAAAACTTTGCATCCACCAGGAGGTGCAACGGCACTAATAGCTGTTACCGGTTCTGATCAGATAAAAAACCTTGGTTATCAATATGTGTTTTCTCCGGTATTGGTTGGTGTTTTGATTTTGTTTCTGATCGCTTTAATTTTCAATAATATGACTTCGAGCAGGAGTTATCCAAGTCATAGTACTTATCATAAATACTATCACAAGATTAGAAGGCGATTGGTGAGGAGATAAAACTTTTGATTTTTTGTCATACTATCTGAAAAATCCCTTTCTAAAATCTTTTCAACAAATCGCAATTCCTAATTCGTATTTCGTTTTTTATATTTTACCTTTGACCTTTCAATAAAAACAAAGATTATGGTTTATAAATTTAGAGTAATTCTAGACGCCGAAGAAGATATTTTTAGAGACATTGCAATTCTTGAAGACGATACTCTAGAGGATTTACACAATGCTATCTTCAACGCTTTTGGTTTTGACGGAATGGAAGTAGCTTCGTTTTATACCTGCGATGAAACTTGGAATCAGGAAGATGAAATTGCACTTTTTGATACCGGAGACGTTCCCGGAGAGCAAAAAACCATGAGCGATTATAAGTTATCTGATTTATTAGATGAGCAAAACACTAAAATCATCTACGTATATGATTTTATTAATATGTGGACATTCTTAGTTGAATTAGCCGCTATTGAAGAGCAATCTGGTACTGCTATTTATCCTGAAACTTTATTTTCTCACGGAGAAATGCCGGACGAAGCCATAGAAAAAAGTTTTGAAGCCGACATGCACGATGATATTTACGGAGAATTTGAAGACGACTTAGACGAAGATGATCTGGATATGTTTGAAGGTGATGACAGCTTTGAAGATTTTGGATTTGAGGAGAATTGGAATTAATTTTTAAGGTTCTGAGTTACTGAGATTCTAAGGTTCTGAGTTTTTTTTTTATTTTAAAGAATTTTCTTATTTTTATATAATTAAAAATTTTATGTTAAAATGAATAATTTCAGAAAGCTTTTAATCTGGCAGAAATCAATGAGTCTAATTACCAAAATCTACATTTCAACAAATAATTTTCCAAAAGAAGAAGTTTTTGGACTAACTTCACAAATAAGACGAAGCTCTATTTCAATTCCCAGCAATATTGCAGAAGGATTTGGAAGAGGCACTAATAAAGATTTTTTACGCTTTTTAACTATTTCGATTGGTTCTTTATTTGAAATGCAAACACAATTAGAAATAGCAAAAAACATTGCTTATCTAAACGAAAACGAATTTAATAATTTATATGAGGACAGTCGCGAAGTAGAGAGAATGTTAGTTTCGTTTATTAATAAATTAAAAGACAGAAACTAAATCTCAGAACCTTAGCAACTCAGAACCTCAGAACCTTAGCAAATGATCAACTTATTCAACACCCACATCGAGTCGCTTTCGATACACCGCGTAGGAAACAAAAGCAGAAACGAAGCGATTTTTTTATCGGAACAGCCATTTAATTTAAATGATGAAATTGTGCCTTTGATAAAAGAGTACTTCTTTAAGCCTTTTAGAGAAAAAGAAGAAAACTATTATCAGTTTGCGCACGAAGTAGATTTGGATTATAACGACATGTTTAAATATGCGACGGAGATTTTTGACAATCCGGGGAATGTACAGGAGATTTCTAAAAAAATCACCACACATTTATTCGAGCAGTCCAATCATCCGCATATTAAGAACGGAGAGGTTTATGTAACGTATTTAACCAATTTGAGCATCGATAACAATGTCGTTGATGCTATTGGAATTTTTAAAAGTGAATTACAAGCCGACTTTTTACAGTTTGAAGAAAAAGACAGCAACCTTGAAATGATCTTGCAACAAGGAATCAACCTGAGCAAATTAGACAAAGGATGTTTGATTTTTAATTATAAAAAAGACGAAGGATATAAAATTCTGACAGTAGACAGCAACCGTTATGATGCGCGCTACTGGCTGGAGCATTTTTTATCTGTTGATGCTTTTGAAGATGAAAACTTCATCACTAAAAAATACCTGAAATTCTGTCAGAGCTTTGCTAAAGACGTAGTTTTACCGGCAGAAGATAAAAAAGAAGAAGTAATGTTTATGAACCGATCTGTGAATTATTTCGCTAAAAATGATCAGTTTGAAGAACAAAACTTCTTAAATGAAGTATTAGACAACCCTGATTTAATTCCTGAATTTAAAAACTATAAAGTTGATAAAGGAGAAAAATATAGCATCGAAGATGTAACCTCATTCCCAATTGCCAATGCAGCGGTTTCTGACGCCAGAAAATCGATTAAAAACGTTATTAACCTGGATACACATATTCAGATTAAAATGGATTTCATCAATCCGGAAAGCGCAGAAAAATTCGTTGAAAAAGGCTGGGATGAAGAAAAACAAATGTATTACTATTTAGTTTACTTCAACAAAGAAGAAAAAAGCTAGAAAGTTATTCATTTTCTATTACTTACTTAAACAAAAAACGGCAACTACTATCTGTAATTGCCGTTTTTTAATTGAAGTATTCCTGTATTAAAACAATGAAAACAGTGCTTTTAGAATATCATCGTAAACCTGCTTGTCTTTCTCACCGGAACGGGCCAAAACTCTGATTCCAGTATAATTATTAAAGATAAAACGAGCCAGCGTCCTTGCTTTTTGTTGGGTTGAAATCTGTCCTGATTCCTGCCCTTTCGTTACTGCTTTTAGAAAAACTTCTTCCATAGTCTGTCTGTTATCGTTAACTATTTGGGCAATTTCTTCGTCATGCATCGCAAGTTCAACTGAGGAGTTTACCATAAAACACCCTTTTGTAATTCTGTCTTCGAGGCTTTCCAAAACAGCTTGTTTAAAAATTATTGTCAGCGTTGCTTTTATATCTTCAGATTCTTCCAGAAGATTTTTGACATAATCCTGTCCTTGCTTTTGATATCTTTTTAAGGCTTTGGAAAAAAGCTTTTGCTTGTCGCCAAATGTGTCGTACAAACTAGAACGGCTTAACCCCAAATGTGTTACCAGATCCTGCGCAGAAGTTCCATTATACCCTTTGTGCCAGAAAATTTCAATAGCTTTATCTAAAGCCTGATCTTCGTCAAATTCTTTTGTTCTAGCCATGATTTTCAAATTAAATTCTTTACAAAGATACAAAAATACGGAACAATCGTTCCTGAATTAGTCTAAAAAAAAAAATTAAACTACAGCATTAACAATAAGTCCACCATCAACAACAATTTCGGTACCTGTAATAAAGGAAGCATCATCTGAAGCAAGGAAAGCAACTGTTTTTGCAATTTCTGAAGGTCTTCCAAAACGTTTCAATAAGATTTTCTCACCTAAAATAGCCCCAAAACCTTCCACTTCTTCTTTTTCCAAACCTAGTTTTCCATAAAGCGGAGTTTCAACAGGGCCGGGAGAAACTGCATTGATTCTGATATTTCTTGGTGCTAACTCAGTTGCAAAAACACGGTTAAGAGATAAAAGTGCTGCTTTGCTTGCTGCATAAACTCCTGAATTTGGCATACCAACACTTGCATTGATAGAAGTATTAAAAATTACTGAACCTCCGTCATTTAAAATTGGCAATAATTTTTGAAGTGTAAAATAAACTCCTTTTACGTTAACGTTCATAATAGAATCGTAGTGCTCTTCTGTCGCAGATTCTAATGGAGAAAATGATGCAACACCGGCATTTAAAAATACAATATCAATTTTACCAAATTTTGCAGCAACTTCAGTTACTAAATTATCAATAGATTTTAAATCCGCCTGATCCGCAACTATTCCTGTTACATTCAACTCATTTTCTGCTTTCACCAAAGCTTCTTTGTTTCTTCCGGTGATAATTACTTTCGCACCTCTTTCTACTAATTCCGCTGCAGCTGCATACCCAATTCCGCTATTTCCACCTGTTACAATGGCTACTTTGTTTTCTAAATTTTTCATTTTTATTTGTTTTTAAAGTATTGATTATTCAATTATTATGGAGCAAAGATATAATAACGGAACGATCGTTCCGTTATTATTAAAGTTAATATTTTGTTAAATAAAAAACACACCCTGAATACAACACTTTCCAGCTTAGGAAAATCTATTATACCATAAGCGAAAGAGATGGCAAAATAGCTTCTTTTCTTAATTTATGCTTAATTTTGCATTCTAAAACCACAAACAAATGGATACTCTTTTGCACGCAGAAAGTCCTTTCAAAACAATAATCTCTTTTCATAAACTAATTGAATCTTTTGAAGAAATTGCTTTATCAACTGTAGATTACAGATCGAACTATGCGAAGGCTATTTTAAAACAAATAGAATCTATACCTCAATTTAAGACTGGAATTGAAGATTTTAGTCTTATTAAAGACAATGAGGTTTTAATTAAAAATATATTAGCGGATTTATTCCCTACAGCCTTGACTTTTAATGAAATAAAAGCAGTTACAATTCCATTTCAAAATATATCTTTCAATTATACCGAACGCTTCAAGAAAATATTACGAAATGCCGGTGATGAATTTTATATGGAAATCCGTGATTTTGATAATCATCAATTTTATATTAATAACTGTTGTCTGATTTTAAGCAGCTATTATGGACAGAATATAGATTTCAATAAAATCTTTTTCTACGATATACCGGATGAAAACGGAATTGAAAAACATTATCGCATTATGTATAATGCTGATTTTATGGAAATCACTCCAACAGAAAATTCAGTTTCTCTTACACAAAACGATATTGATGAATTGATTGACAATTATAATGACATCAATCTCTGGAAATCAAAATTTCCTCCCGGAAGCTGGACTTTAAAAGGTTTTGGAATTGTGTCTTTATTTGATGCCACTACAGAAAGTGCTATTTCCAATTTGAAAAGTAATCTTTTAAAACCGGATACAAAAACGGTAGCGTCAAATGATATTATAGAAAATATTTTTAAATCGATATTTAAAATACCTGATTTAAAAGTGGGTTTCATCATTTATAATCCAGAAGAGGAAAAATTTATCCGACCAATTAGATTTGATAACCAGCTACAGAGTTTTTTGCTTTCTACAGATCAGGAAGTAGATTGCAAAAATGCCTTTTTTGGATGTTCTTTTGAAAATTTATTAGACAATCAGGAGCCTTTTGTCATTTCTAATGTTAAGAAGTTCATAGAAGAGTCTTCAAACAAAAGACTTGGTGAACACTTATTAAAACAAAACATTCAGAGTTGTGTTTTTGCCCCTGTTATAAAAGATGGCCATTTATTGGGTGTTGTTGAGTTAGTTTCTGAAAACCCAAGGAGTTTAAACAGTGTAAATGCAACCAAACTAGATTTGGTTTTACCGTATTTAACAGACACGATCGATCGCTACAATACCGATATGCAACATCAGGTTGAAGCGATTATTCAGCGTGAGTACACTACAATTCACCCCAGTGTATATTGGAAATTTAAAAAAGAATCTCAAAATTACTTTCAAAATAATAATCCTACCAAAGATTATATCTTCAAGGAAATTGTATTTAAAAATGTTTTCCCGTTATATGGACAAATTGATATTAAAGGTTCATCTGAACATCGAAATGAAACGGTTAAAAGAGATTTAAAAAATCAGCTGACAACGATTCTGGAGATTTTCGGAAATCAGAAACCAAACAGCAATCTGATGCTTTTGGAACAACGCAAGTTTGAATTAGAAACGCTTCGTGATGAATTGGACCAGCCTTTAAAAGCAGATACAGAACAACATATCCAACGTTATATTGAGGAAGAAATTCATCCGATTTTAAGAAACACAAGGGATACTGCCAAAAATAAAAAATTAGAAGAGTTGTATTTTGAAAGCCTGGATGAAAAAACAGGAATGTTCTATCAGGAAAGAAAGAAATTTGATAATGCGATGTCTATTATCAATAAAAAACTGGCTTCGGTTCTGGACAGAAAGCAAGTGGAAGCTCAACAAATCTATCCGCATTATTATGAGCGTTTTAAAACTGACGGTGTTGAGCATAATTTATATATTGGAGCTTCAATAGCACCAACTAAACCTTTTGATATTATGTACCTGCATAACCTGCGTTTATGGCAACTGCAGACTTTATGCGAAATGGAACTGGAGCATCATCAGCTGAAAGAATCTTTACCATATGAATTGGATGTGACCTCATTAATCCTGGTATTCAGTTCAGCGCTTTCTATCCGCTTCAGAATGGATGAGAAACGTTTTGATGTAGACGGAACGTACAACGCCAGATATGAAGTTGTTAAAAAACGTATTGATAAAGCAAACATCAAAGGTAAAAAAGAGCGAATTACAGAGAAAGAAAAAATTACAATTGTATATTCCCAAAATAGCGAGGAAGCCGAATATTTGAAATATATCAAATATTTACAGCACAAAAAAGTACTGGAACCTTCCATAGAACAATTTGAAGTTGAAGATTTACAGGGTGTTTCAGGCTTAAGAGCGATACGTGTAAAAGTAATTAATAACGTTGCCAGTGCAAATGCTAAAAAAATTACCTATCAGGATTTACTGGATGAGCTCAACTAAATTAGTTGAGCTTATTTCTATAGTGTTTTAAAAGCGATTACAAACGCAATAACGGTTACGATAATTCCAACCATAAAAAAGTTGTAAGCAATTCGCAGTAAATTGTATTTACGCTGTAAAACCAAACCAAGGTAATAGAGATCTTTGATCATGGTAGAATATAAATAATCCCGGTCTTTCATCATTTCGTTCATTGCCCAGTCATAATCTTCAAGAGGCATTTTATAGAAATTACCAAAAAACATCAAATTTACTTTTTTAGCTTCCACATCTTCACGTGTAAAGAATCCGGAGGTCACTTTTGGACGTGTAGAAAGAATAGCAAAAATAATCGTAATTACACTCGACATCAGCATAATGAAAGTCGGAATCACCAGATGTGCATTTTTCGGACTGTCCAGTTTTGGAATAATAGAGGAAAGGGCAATCGAAATGATAATCGCATTTACAGACAACAAAATATTAGCCTTACTATCTGCAATCCCACTCAAACGGGTATGGTTTCCTAAAGTCACACGGAATAAAGTATCTACGCCGCGGTCCGGTTTTTCAACTTTTTCTTTCTTTTTTTCTTCGTCTTCAAGCTCTTTCGCTTTTTTTAATTCCTGTTTATTGAATCTTTTTTGAAGTGTAGCGATGTTTTTCTCTTTTAAAGGCTGCCATTTTTTTAAGGCATAATCCGTATAAAACCGGTGTTTGTTCATTAGAAAGTTCAAATTTTCTTTAGTCCATTCTAAGTCGGAAAAAGAAAGATTCATTGTGTTTTTTAATTCAAAACGCAATAATTCGCAGGTAGACTCATATTCCAGACTGGTAATATGAACGAAATCAGCATCTTTAATTATTTTTTCCAAGAGAGTTTTCGGAACATAAAATTTTGATGTCGCCAAAATAAGTTGAGAAACTTCAGCGATAAATTCATCCGATTGTCCGTTCTCTTTCAAAAACTTAGCCGCAATCTTAACACTTTCATTTTCATGGTCCTCTACCCCATTTACATAACCGGCATCATGAAACCATGCCGCAACCAGAAGGATTTCTTTATCTGCATCTTCTATATTTTCCTTATTACAAAGCTTATTAACCGCTGTAACTACATTAAAAGTATGGTTAATATTATGGTAAGAATATAGATTAGAAAGTTTATCTTTGAGTAAATTACTGACGAAATCTTCGGTTTTTTCTATTAGATTCATAAAGAATATTTTTATACCACTAAATTATGAAATTGTTTTTGGATAATCCTTTTATTACTAAGATTAAAAGCTATTCTTTGGTAATAACCTCTTTGTTTATGCTTAATTCCTGTGCAACGCATAAAGCCCAGTACGGAAAAAGTGTCAGCGCCAACGAAAATGAAAACGCAACAGATACTATAAAAATTGCTCATACTATTTTTTTAGTGGGAGACGCAGGAAATGCTGACGAAGAACAAGCGCAGCAGACACTTGAATTACTGCATAAAAAGCTAAAAAAAGCAAGTAAAAAATCGACTTTGGTCTTTTTGGGGGACAATATATATCCGAAAGGTTTTCCTGATAATGACAATGCTTCAGAAAAAGCACTAGCAGAAACAAAATTAAAAAACCAACTAAAACTCACTGAAGGCTTTAGAGGAAAAACAATTGTTATTCCCGGGAATCATGACTGGTATAGCGGTATAAAAGGTTTGGAGCGTCAGGCAGATTTTGTGACCAAATATCTTAATGATAAAAAGGCTTTTTTACCGAGAAAAGGCTGTCCGATTGAAGATGTAAAAATCGACAGCACATCAACGTTAATTACTGTTGACAGTGAATGGTTTCTGGAAAACTGGGATAATCACCCTACTATCAATGACAATTGTGACATTAAAACCAGAGAAGATTTTTTTGATGAACTTGAGAATCTTTTAAACAAAAACCAGGAAAAAACGGTTGTTCTTGCCATTCATCATCCTTTAATGAGTAATGGTACACATGGTGGTCAGTTTTCTTTAGAAAAACAATTATTCCCTTTAGAGAATAAAATACCGCTTCCGATTATCGGTTCTTTCATTAATCTGTTACGAAAAACCTCAGGAGTAAGCCCGCAGGATTTACAGAACAAACAATATACGATTTATGCCAAGCGAATAAAAACATTGCTTCAGGGTCAGAAAAACGTAATTGTAGTTTCCGGACACGATCATAACCTCCAATACATCAACAGGGAAAATATCAAACAAATTATTAGTGGTGCCGGTTCAAAATCTGAAGCTGCAAGAGCCGTAGGGAAAAATGATTTTTCCTATGGTGGAAATGGTTATGCAACGCTGACCTTATTTAAAAGTGGCGATGCAAAAGTTGATTTCTTCGGAAAAGAAAATCAAAAAGAAAAATTACTTTTTGAACATGAAATTATAAAAGCGAAAGAAATTAACTGGGCAGCGAATAGTTCTGTTTTTCCGAAAACCGTTAGTACTTCTATCTATACTAAAGAAATGACGAAGAAAAGTATCTTTCACAAATTCTTATTCGGAAATCATTACAGAGCGTATTACAGTTTACCAATTGAAGCAAAAACAGCAACTTTAGACACCTTAATGGGAGGTTTAAAACCCATCCGCGAAGGTGGAGGCCATCAGTCTAAATCTTTAAGAGTGTCTGATAGCAAAGGTCGCGAATATGTATTGCGTGCCATGAAAAAAAGTGCCACTCAATTCCTGCAGTCTGTAGCTTTTAAAGATCAGTACGTTGTAAATGATTTTGAAGACACATATGCTGAAGGATTTTTATTGGATTTCTATACCACTTCTCATCCTTATACGCCATTTGCAGTTGGAAACATGGCAGAAAAATTAGGGCTTGCTCATACAAATCCTGTTTTATATTACATTCCGAAACAAGATGGTTTGAAAGAATTTAATTCAAATTTCGGTGATGAATTATACATGGTCGAAGAAAGACCGGCTGACAATCAAATAGATGCCAAAAGTTTTGGTCATCCGAGAGATATCATTAGTACAGAAGACATGATGAAAAATCTTCACAAGGATGAAAAATATACTGTTGATGAAAAAGAATACATCAAAGCCCGCTTGTTTGACATGCTGATAGGCGATTGGGACAGGCACAGCGATCAATGGCGTTGGGGAGAATATAAAATTGGTGACAAAATCGTTTACCGACCAATTCCACGGGATCGTGATCAGGCTTTTGTGAAGTACGACGGGACTTTACTTTCGATTTTAATGAATATTCCGGCGCTTCGTCATATGCGTACTTTTAAAAACAAAATCGATAATGTAAAATGGCTGAACAGAGAACCTTATCCATTAGATTTAGCTTTTCTGAAAACTTCAGATGAAAAAGACTGGATTGCGCAAGCTAAGTTTATTCAGGAAAATTTATCTGATGCTGATATCAATAATGCATTTAAAAGCTTACCCAAAGAAGTTCAGGATGCCACTATTGAAGAAATCAAAACAAAATTAAAAAACAGGAAAAAAGAACTTCAGAAATATGCTTCAAAATATTTTGATGTCCTGAGCCATACCGTAATGATTGCAGGAACAGACAAAAAAGACAAATTTGTTATCAATCATAATGCAAAAAAGAGTTTAGAAATTAAGGTTTACAGAGTTAAAAAAGAAGGTGATGAATTGGTTTACACTAAAAATGTAACGGACAGTAAAACTTCTAATCTTTGGATTTACGGTTTAGATGATAACGATACTTTTGAAGTAACCGGAAATCAGAAATCGAGCATAAAAATCCGTTTGATTGGTGGTCAGAACAATGATATTTATAACATCCAAAACGGAAAAAGAGTAATTGTTTATGATTTCAAATCAAAAGAAAACACATACAATCTGGATTCAAAAACGCAAACACAGCTAACAGATGATTATGATGTTAATTTATACAATTATGAAAAGCCAAAATATAATGTAGTTTCAGGACTTCCGAACATCGGTTTTAATCCTGATGATGGTGTGAAAGTAGGTATCAATTTAAATTACACTGTTAACAATTTCAAACAAAATCCATATACGCAAAGACATGTCCTAAATGCCTTTTATTATTTTGCGACCGGAGGTCTTGAATTTAATTACGTGGCACATTTTCCCGGATTACTTGGTAAATGGGTGATTGATGTCGAATCTCAGTATACGACTCCAAATTTTGCCAAGAATTATTTTGGCTATGGAAATGAAACGCCAAATAATGACCAGGATTTCGGAATGGATTATAACAGGGTTCGTATCCAACAAATTAAAGTTGCTCCGGCTCTTAGACACGTTGGTCGTTATGGAAGCGAATTGACTTTTCAGCCATTTTTCGAAAAAATGAAGGTGGAAGATACCGATGGAAGGTTCATTAATATTCCAGGTGTTATAAATCCGACCATTTTTGATGGTCAGAATTATGGTGGAGCAAGAATTAAATATACTTTTAAAAACGCTGATTTTAAAGCTAAACCAACATTGGGAATGACTTTTATGCTCGCCGGAAGCTGGACAACAAATCTGGACGACACCAAACAAAATTTCCCGACTGTCGAAAGTAGTTTAGGCTTCACTCACAGAATTGATCATAACGGAAAATTGATTTTAGCAACTTATTTAAAAGGTAAAGCTATTTTAAATAATAACTACGTGTTTTACCAAGGTGCAACTTTAGGTGGTGATACCGATTTACGTGGTTATAGAAACGAACGCTTTTTAGGAAATTCCTATTTCTCACAAAGTAGTGATTTACGCTTCAGTATCGGCAAAATTAATCGTACGATAGTACCATTTACCTACGGAATTCTAGGTGGTTTTGATTACGGAAGAATTTGGCTTGACGGAGAAAATTCAAGAAAATGGCACCAGGATTATGGCGGCGGACTTTGGTTGAATGCCGTTAACGTAATTACCGCAAGAATATCTTATTTTAAATCACCTGATGAAGTTGGAAGAGTTATTTTTGGAGCAGCGTATAGCTTTTAATTTTAAGGTTCTTAAATACTGAGATTCCAAGTTTTTTTTAAAGCTTGTCTGATAAAAAAAGGGAGATGTGAAAGGTAAATCCCAAATCACATCTCCCTTTTTACTTTTTTACTTTTTTTCACAACAAACCTATTTCAATTTAAACTCATAAACCTTACCTCCAACTTTATTTGTTTTTTCGTCAGCTATTAATAAAGTTTTATTGTCTTTGAAAACTATCGCTTCTTTTTGTGAAAAGTGATTCAGTTTTATTTCGGTTTGTGAACCTGTATGGAATAAATCTCCTTTATATCCTTCGAACAAAACAATCTTATCGTGGCTTAACAAAACCACTTTTTTTCCGTCAGGACTAATTGTAGCACTTGTCAGGACACAGTGGTTATAATTATCACAGGTTTTGAATTCTCCAATTTTAGTTGCTTTTTGAATTCCCGGAGCATTTAATATTTTATAGATAAAAGCAGTTCCGTCAAATCCTTTACTTCTGTTTTTGGTAAAAAGATAAAAGTAGTTTCCGTGTTCAAAGAAGCCTTCAACATCAAAAAACAGTTCTTTTTTCTTTGGAGGAAATTCAGTTTGTTCCGGATAAGAAAAGGAAACTTTATATTCAGATACAGCATTTTCTTTATCCATCTCATTCTTTGAAACTTTATAAATACACAAATCTTTTCGTTCGTTATCATTGTTTCCAAAATCACCTATATAAATGTTCCCTTCCTGATCTTTTGTAATATCTTCCCAGTCAACATTTATTGCATTTGAAATTGTAATGGCTTTATTTAATTTACCATCAGCATTTAAAGCATAAATTTTATTGGCATTTCCGCTGTCTTCTAAAGTATAAATTAAATTAGTTTCGGAAAAATAAGTAATTCCGGAAACTTCTTTTAACTTTTTTGGAAGCGAAAAAAGTGTTTTTAAATCATTATCTGACTGCTGCTGACAGGCCAGTAATACAATTGAAAGGGCAAATAAAAAAGACTTTTTCATAGGTGTATATTTTATTAATGTATCTGTAGTTGATAGAATTGTTTACTAAAAGTTATCTCTATTAGCGTAAAAATCAGCGTACCTTACAGTTATTTTTAGATTAAATTCGTGTTTTTAAAATTACGCGTAATAAATTCAAATGCAGCAAACATAATATGCCCCATTGATCTGGCGTTTTTGAATTTCATATCATTGGTATAACGGTATAATTCCATTTTTAGTTGATTCAGATGTTCATCCGTCGAAATAGTATCATGACACATAATATTCAACAATTTTTTGACCCTGTTTTCAGCCGAGTGAATACGTTTTGCCAGAATTGCCCTTTCTTCATCTTTATATTGAATGATGGAACGTTCTTCCAGCTTCTCCTTAATTAATTTTATCATCGGATAATTTTCCTTGAAAAACTGCGGACGATAGACCTTAAAATTTCCTTCATAACACTGCTGGTCAAAATCAATTGGACGAATTTTATAAACAACCTGATCAAAATCATGAATTGGTACAATTACATAATTGTACGCCCTCATATCCCCTAAAAGCCGGATCATACAGCGCTCGTTGAACTTTACGAACTCTTTGGCTATTTGGGATTTTTCCATTTCAGTACAATTATCCAGCAAAGTATCCATAAAAACATCACCGGGGATTCCGATAATATGTTCTTCGATTAAAGTATCCTTATAAACCAAAAAGTTGATTTTATCAGGCGAAAGAATATCTTCCAGTTCCAATCCGTAAATTCTGGAAGCATCGGCTTTTTTTATATAAAAATGAACGTAATTGTCATTGAGAATATTTCGGACTTTTATACGGAAAGGTTTCGAATTTCCAAAAGTACAATAATCAATAGCATCAATATTCAGGAACTGAATAATTTCGCTGTTTCCATCTGAATGCAGGAGCGAGTAAATTTTTTTCAGATTCAGATCAATTTCATTTCTTTCGAATTCATTATAATAAACCCGAATCCATAAGGTATCGGTTTCATTTTTATCATAGACATTTACCGAACCTGAAAACCGCAATAAGTCATCATAGAACACTGATACTTTAGAAATTCTTTCATATCGTTCTAAATAACTTAAAAGAGATTGTGTTAAAGGATAAGAAGGTTTTTTTAAGACCATTAAAGGTTCGCTCATTTTGAATATCTTTAGTACAAATTTACAGTAAATTATAATTTTAAACACATAAATAAAATTTACGGTAACAATAAGCGGATTGTATCGTCATACTAAAAACTAAAACCGAAATAAATTTGGAAACCATTCTTACCATCGAAAATCTTCACAAAAGATACGGGCGCATTCAGGCCTTAAAAAATGTATCTTTTGAAATACAAAAAGGCCACGTTTATGGCATACTAGGCCCAAACGGAAGTGGGAAATCTACCACTTTGGGAATTGTCCTGAATGTTGTAAACCGGACATCAGGTAATTACAGCTGGTTTAACGGGCAAATGCAAACGCATGATGCTTTAAAAAAAGTAGGTGCCATTATCGAAAGACCAAACTTTTACCCTTACATGACAGCAGAAGAAAACCTGAAACTGGTTTGTAAAATAAAAAGTATAGACTACTCTAAAATAAACGAAAAACTCGATTTAGTAGGTTTAACGGAAAGAAAAGACAGCAAATTCAGTACTTTTTCTTTAGGTATGAAACAGCGTCTGGCGATTGCTTCTGCATTATTAAACGATCCTGAAATTTTAATTTTAGATGAACCAACGAATGGTTTAGATCCGCAGGGAATACATCAGATTAGGGATATTATTAGAAAAATTGCTTCTCAGGGCACTACTATTCTATTAGCTTCCCATTTATTAGATGAAGTAGAAAAAGTATGTTCTCATGTAATTGTGTTGAGAAAAGGTGAAATTCTATATTCCGGTTCAGTTGATGGAATGTCTGCTAATGAAGGCTTTTTCGAATTGCAGGCCGATGATAATGAAACACTTAAAAACGTTTTAAAAGACCATCCCACAGTAGACAGAATTACCGAAGAAGATGGGAAAATTTTGGTGTATTTAAAATCCGAATTGTCCGCATCTGAACTGAATCTGTATTTATTTTCTAAAAACATTGCATTAAGCCATTTGGTGAAACGCAAAAATAGTCTGGAAGCACAATTTTTAGAATTAACCAAAAACGCCACTATAAAAAATAACTAAGCCATGAAAAGACTTATCTCTATAGAATTACAAAAAATCTGGAAAAATAAAGCCAGTCGTGTTCTTACTTTAACCTATTTTATTTTACTTTCCTTTATTGCTTTAATAGCTTCCATAAAATTTGACATCGGAGTTTTTAAATTTCATTTAGCAGAAATGGGGATTTTTAATTTTCCTTTTATCTGGCACTTTAATACTTATGTTGCTGCATGGCTGAAATTTTTCCTGGCAATAGTTATTGTTTCTATGATGGCTAATGAGTACAGTTACGGAACCTTAAAACAAAATTTGATAGATGGTTTAAGCAAAAAAGAATTTATATTATCTAAGTTTTTAACTGTTGTGCTTTTTGCATTATGCTCTACCATTTTCGTTTTTATAATGAGCTTAATATTAGGACTATGCTTTTCATCTTACACAGAATTTGGAATTATTTTTACTGATTTAGATTATTTATTAGCCTTCTTTGTTAAACTGACCGGCTTCTTTTCTTTCTGTTTATTTTTAGGAATTTTAGTAAAACGATCTGCATTTGCTTTAGGTTTTCTCTTAGTGTGGAGTATAATTGAAGCAATTATTAAAGGCCTTTTAGTTTTTCAAATTTTCCCAAATAGCAAGACTGGCGATTATGTTATGCAATTTCTTCCATTGGAAGCGATGTCAAATTTAATTGTTGAACCTATTACAAGATTATCAGTAGTAAAAAATATCGGAACCCAGATGGGTGTTGAAAGCACAAAAGATTATGGTGTACATTACCTTTCAATACTGATTGTTTTAGTGTGGACATTTTTGTTTATTCATTTTTCTTACAAGCTATTAAAAAATAGAGATTTATAGTATATTTGCTATACTATGACTCATTTTAAGAAAATTTTATTTGTTTCATTTATATTTTGCTCATTTACAAAGATAAATGCACAATTTATAAATATTAACGACCAGAAAACACCACAACAGTTAATTGAAAATATATTAGTAAATAGTTCCTGCGTTTCAGTTACCGGTGTATCTGGAACTGGGGACGATTTTACATCTGGAAAAAACAGTTTTGCCTATTTTAATGCCGGAACAAGTAATTTTCCTTTTCCGGAGGGTATTATTCTAACAACTTCAACAAGTACAGAAGCTATCGGGCCTTATAAAAGTGATAAAGGCGGAGGCGATATCAACTGGACAGGAGATCAGGACTTAAATGAAATATTAGGAATCAAATCTATAAATGCGACTGTCTTAGAATTTGACTTTGTTCCTCTCACTGACTTTTTAAGCTTTAATTATATTTTTGCTTCAAATGAATATCAGACTTTTTACCCTTGTAGTTATTCCGACGGTTTTGCTTTTTTAATCAAAGAAGCCGGAACCAATGATGCTTATAAAAACCTTGCTGTAATATCTGGCACAGACACACCAGTTTCCTCTGTAAACATTCGTCCAACAATTCCTCCGGGCTATGATATTAACGGAGACCCGTATCCTGGATGTCCGGAATCAAATAAAAGTTATTTTAACGGATTTAATACAAATACAAGCCCTGTAAATTATGCAGGTCAAACAATTGTCATGAATGCCCAAACAAATGTAATTACCGGAAAAAAATACCATGTAAAACTGGTAATTGCGGATGATAACAACCGATTATTTGACTCGGCCGTGTTTTTGGAATCAGGCAGTTTTTCATCAAAAATTGATTTTGGCCCTGACCAAACGGCGCTAACGAATAATCCTTTGTGCTTTGGGGAATCGGTAAATCTGGATACAAAATTATCACCATCATACTCCTACAAATGGTTCAGAAATGGAACTGTCATCAATTCAGAAAATGGTCCAAACTATAAAGCAACAGAGTCCGGAAATTATAAGGTAGAAGCAACACTAACTCCATCATCCTGTATATTAAAAGGCGAGATTAAACTTGAATTTGCTCCTGAAATCATAGCAACCAATACAAAATTAGTACAATGCGACGATAATACAGACCTAACTTCAGTTTTTAATTTGACAAAAGTCGCTGATGTCATTAAAAATAATGCTTCTGGCATTTTAATTAAAGGTTATTATGAATCATTAGCTGACGCTGAATCAAAAATAAATGAAATTGCTGCTCCGGAGAATTACACAAATAAGAGTCCTAACCAGATTATTTTTGCCCGAATTGAAAACAAATATGGCTGTTTTAAAACTCCGCAAATCACCTTACAGATTTCAGTTACAACAATTCCAAATCAGAATCCAATACCAACTTGCGATTTAGATGATAATCAGGATGGATTATACCAATTTGATCTTAATTCTCAAGTAACACCTCAGGTTAGTTCAGGCCTGCCAAGCGGCTTAGTTATAAATTATTTTTTAAATGCTGCTGATGCCTTAGCAGAAACAAATGTACTGCCAAATATATTCAATAATACTACTCCTTTTTCTCAGACTATTTATGCCCGTGCGGTAAATGGATCTGATTGTTATGCTATAACGCCGGTTACGCTTGTCGTAAACACTTTTGACCCTCCTAACTTTGACGCGGAAATTAAAAGCTTATGTAAAGACAGTCAAATCGATTTGACAGTAGACACTATTTTCAGCAGCTATTTATGGAATGCTCCAAGCAATAATACAACTAACTCGATCAATGTTTCTGATGCAGGAGATTATTCTGTGAAAGTTACCGATATAAATGGTTGTGAAAAAACTAAAAAATTCAAAGTAATTCTATCTGAACCAGCATTGATAACTGATGCTATTATAAAAGATTTTTCCGGTAACGATAATTCTGTTTTATTACAATACACAGGAACCGGGAATTACGAATTTTCATTAGATGGAATTACTTTTCAGGACGAACCTTTGTTCACTAATGTTAGTCCGGGAATTTATAATGCTGTTGTAAAAAGCAAGGATGACTGTGGTTTTTCCAACTCTTATTTGATATATGTTTTAGATTATCCTAAATTTTTTACTCCGAATGGAGATGGGTATAATGATATCTGGGCGATTAAAAACTTAAATCAGCTTCCTGATTACAGGCTTTCTATTTTTGACCGCTATGGAAAATTATTAAAACAAATGACTCAAAACAGCCCGGGATGGAATGGTCTGTTTAATGGTCAGCAATTACCTTCTGATGATTACTGGTTTGATTTAAACTTTACAAATGGTAAAAATATCAAAGGTCATTTTAGTATAAAAAGATAATATTATTCAAAACTTTAAAACACAAAAAAAGCCATTCTTGCGAATGGCTTTTTTATATATAAAATTCAAATATTAGAATTTAAATCTTTTTCTATCAGTTTCTGTTAAATAGATTTTTCTCAAACGAATAGATTTTGGAGTTACCTCAACATATTCATCTTTTTGAATGTACTCTAATGCTTCCTCTAGTGAGAAAATGATTGGAGGAATAATTCTAGCTTTTTCATCATTTCCAGAAGAACGAACGTTAGATTGTTTTTTCTCTTTCGTTACGTTTACAC
>JBDTNT010000383.1:0-9375 GCA_039933615.1 Flavobacterium sp.
ACAAATTGGCGTAATTACTTTTTCACCGGAAATTTCCAATCAAATTCATCTTTTTCGTTGATAATTGCACCAACCTCAAACTTTACAACTTCATCAAATTCAGTTTGTAAAATAAACCAATTATCTTCATTAAAGTAATTTTCGAAAGTATCAAAGGTTTCCTGTGTAAATTTAGTAATACCTTTAGCTGCCAGATCTTTCTTTACATCAGCAATTTTTCTCCCGATTAGTTTATATCCGAAAACTTCCAAATCATTGGCTGAAGCTACCAAATAACCTAATTTTAAATCCTCTTCCTGATAAAAAGTCAATCTTATTTTTTGAGCATTATATACGAAAATCACATTATCATCTTCGTCTGTATAATTTTTATCCGGTTTTCCTAAAACTGCCGTTACATCGTTTTGCTTCATTCCGAAAAGCAATTTATCAATTCCCGATTTTAGATTTATTTTCATAGTGATTGTAATTTTATTTGAAATGCAAATTTCGTGAAGTTTTTTCCAAACTCCATTATGTTTGAGGTTTATTTCTTTTTTAACTTATACCTCAAAATTTACAACTCATAAACCATATTTTTTATTAGGCTTACTACTCATATAAAAAGTGATTTTTCCTCCGTTTATAACGTCTGCATGTTTTAGAAAAGGTTTGGAAAGTGGTTTTCCATTTAAAAGAACTTTGCTCACAAATACATTTTTATCCGATTGATTTACCGTTTCCACTTCGAAGTTTTTACCGTTTTCTAAGTTAAAAACAGCCTTTTTAACCAATGGGCTTCCCAATGCATATTCATCAGAACCCGGCGCAACAGGATAAAATCCCAGACTGCTGAAAATATACCACGCACTCATTTGTCCGAAATCATCATTTCCTCCTAAACCGTCTGCCCCGTTTCTGTACATCTTTTTCAAAATCATTCTGATTTTGTCTTGTGCTTTCCACGGAGAATTTGTCCAATTGTATAAATAAACCACATGGTGTGAAGGCTCATTTCCATGAACGTAATTTCCAATGATTCCGTCTCTGGTAATATCTTCTGTATTTTCGAAATATTTATCCGGAAGATGCATGTTGAATAAAGAATCTAATCTTACATTAAATTTATCATTCCCTCCCATCATTTTGATCATTTCCGCAGGATCCTGTGGTACATACAAACTGTAATTCCAGGAGTTTCCTTCAATAAAACCTTGCCCGTGGGTATCTAACGGATCAAATTCTTTTTTGAAAGTTCCGTCATTTAATTTAGGACGCATGAAACCTGTTTTGGCATCATACACATTTTTATAGTTTTTAGACCTTTCGATGAACTCATTATAGATTTCGGTTTTCCCTAATTTCTTTGCGGCCTGAGCAATCGCCCAGTCATCATAAGCGTATTCTAAAGTTTTAGAAACCGATGCTCCGTTTTTATCTTCAGGAACATAGCCCATTTTCATATAATACTCCAAACCATCATAATACGGAACTTTTGCTGTATTTACACACGCCTGAAGTGCTTTTTCGGGATCAAAATTAGCATTCCCTTTTACGATTGCATCTGCAATTACAGAAACAGAATGATACCCGATCATACACCAGTTTTCATTGGCATAATGCGACCAGATTGGCAGCATTTTGTGTACACTCTGATCGGAATGCGCCAGCATCGAACTGATCATATCTGAATTGCGGCGTGGCTGTACAATATTAAATAAAGGATGCAAGGCTCTATACGTATCCCATAAAGAATAACTGGTGTAATTACGGAAGTTTTCGGCTTTGTGGACATTCATATCCAAACCTTTATAATTTCCGTCCAGATCCATATATTCTGTCGGACCTAAAAAAGCATGATACATTGCGGTATAAAAATTAACCAGATCTTCTTTTTGAATGGTTTCGATTTGAATTTTATTCAGCTCTTTGTTCCAAACTTCCTGACTCTGTTTTTTAACGCGTTCAAAATCCCAGTCCGGAATTTCTTTTTTCATATTTTCCAATGCCCCGGCAGAACTCACTGGGGATAATGCCATTTTTATTTTGATTTTCTCCCCTTCGTTTGTGTCAAAATCAAAGAACAATTTGAGGTTTTGACCTGCCATTTCCGGAAAATTTTTGGTTTGATCGAATCTTCCCCAAAAACCTCTGTAAACACTTTTTTCCAGAGCTGCCTGTCCATAACTCTTAATTGGTTTACTGAAAGACATGGCAAAATAAACTGTTCTGGTTCTTGCCCAGCCATTGGTCTGGCGGTATCCGGTAATTAAAGTATCGTTTTCTACACGGACAAATGTCCATACATTTTTTTTATCATAATTATAAATTCCCGAGGTCAGATCTAAAACAATATGTGCCTCGTCCGATTTTGGAAAAGTATATTGATGCATTCCGACGCGGGTTGTGGCAGTCAGTTCCGCTTTGATCTTATGATCTTCCAGCAGTACGCTGTAGTAAGCCGGTTCCGCTTTTTCTGTTGCATGTGAGAATGCAGATCGATATCCGGATAATGGTTTTGAAGCAACTCCGGGATTCAATTGTAATTTTCCGGTTGTTGGCATAATCAAAAAATCACCCAAATCAGAATGTCCTGTGCCACTAAAATGAGTGTGACTGAAGCCGACAATTGTTTTGTCTTCATATTGGTATCCTGCACAATATTTATAGACCTCTCCATTGTATTTTCCATTTAAGCCATAGGTGATAGTATCGGTTTCAGGGCTTAACTGAACGCTTCCAAACGGTACTGTTGCTCCCGGATAAGTGTGACCCATTTTTGCCGTACCAATCATTGGATCAACATACTGAATGAGGTTTTTCAGCATATTTGTTTTTTGCTGTGCATTGCTTTTATTTGTATATCCAAGCACCAGAATTAATAATATAAAAAGAAAACTTTTACTTTTTACACCATTTAGTAAGCATTTTTTTTGAGCCATTTTTTGTATTATAATTTTATCCTATTATTACTAAATCGTTTTAACTATGCTTTTAGGTTAGAAAATTACAATAAAATATGGATTTTAAAAAATATAAACATTCCTAAACTCAAATAGCTTTTGAATATCTTTGTTGTACTTAAATGACAATTCAATTCATGAAAAATTATATTTTAGCACTGCTGCTTTCTTTCTCGACATTTGGTTTCTCGCAAAAGACAAACAGTTTTATATTAGATAAGGAACAAATAATCCAGAGAGAAGTGGATGGATTGAGTGATTTTCCGATTTACAAGGCTTATGAATTTCAGGATAAAAGTGGTGTTTGTGAATTGGTTTTATGCGAAAACAGAAAGGTTGTTTCTAAAAAAGATACGCTAAACACTAAAATTCAGGCGATTTGTGCAATGAATGACCACGGTGGTTTTCGGGAGAGATGGACAATCAATGATTTGACTGATAGTGATTCTGCCGAAAAAAACATTTGGTTCTGGACTAAATATTGTTCTTCTAAAGATCTTGACGGTGATGGTTACGTAGATCCTGTTATTGTTTACGGAACCAGGGATGAAAATGATGAAATAAAACGCGTCAAAATCATTACGGTTTATAAGGACAAAAAATATGCAATCAGGGCTGTTGAATGTGATTTGGATTTCTGCAGAAGCTTTAAAAAGGATGCAAATTGGAAATTATTACCGCAGAAAATACAGGTCTCCATCAATAAATTAGTGGAGAGAATAAGAACAGAGCAAAATCTTATTTTGAAAGATGGTTAAGCCTATAGTGTAATTCAAAAAAGTGGTTTTTAACAGATAGATTTTGAGTTAATAAATTAAGGCGTTTTAGGAAAATCATATTTTTTTCTCATAGCCTTGTATGATTTATTTTTAAGTGCAATGCCTATTTTTAGACTTACAGAATCTATGTTTCTGTGTATTAAAAATAATTACACCCAAACGGTTCGCTATAATTTCTTTTTTAAATTTTCTTTCACCTCATCAAACCATTCCTTTCTTAAGATACTCAGGACAATCGAATCACGACGGATTTCGCTGTTTGCAGTTGGCATATGACTTCTTAAAACACCTTCGACTTTGCAGCCGATACTTTTCATTGCAGCAATGCTTCTTTCGTTGTTGTTATCGGCACGAAATTCTACACGTTCCATTCCGAGGGTTTCGAAAGCGAATTGCAGTAATAGAAATTTACAGTGTTTATTAAGTCCGGTTCCTCTGAAAGCCGAACCGTACCAGGTATATCCTAACTGCAGCGTTTTATATTCCAGATTCATATCGTAAAAACGGGTTGAACCAGCGTATTTTTGAGATTTTTTATCGAATACTATAAACGGAAACTCTTTTTGGGTTTCTCTTGCCTTTATAGCCTGCTGAATATAATTGATCAGATTTTCTTTTCCATCGGCGCCTACCAGTGAATATTTCCAGGTTTCCGGTTCGTTGATAGAAATTTCCAATAGATTTTCTACATCTGATTCCTGCAGGGAACGTAATAAAACGGAATCGTCTTCAAGTACTATATTGGAGGAAAAGTTGAAATCCATTGCTGAAAATAGTTTAAATTTTGCTTTTAGCTTTATTCACTCATTTCGTCATAGCGTTCCGGAACCTGCGGATCGTATAACGGGCATTTAAATTCTTCCATCAGGCTGACCAGCTGATTCATGGTTTTACCTTCGGTTCCGTAGCAGTCAATTCTGACGCTTTGTGGCGTTGTTATGACCTGAAATGCTCCTTTACCAGAGGTATTTTTCCAGCTGTTTTCATCTACTTTTTCCCATTGTGAAAATACCGACCTGATTCGGTTCATGATTACATCAACCGGTAGTTTTTCGAGACCTTCTACTTCCTGTTCTTCAACAAGGGCTTCGTAAACTTCATGGTGGTTTAGATAAATTTCGTCTGTATATTTCCAAAAAAGTAATTCGTACATAACCTGGTGGTGTTTTAGCCCCGATAGCAGCGGCATCCTTTTTCTGGCTTCTTTAGCCGGGAAAAGATACAGCGGATAGCGGGATTAGCTCCTGATGAAGCTTATGATAAAGAGTTTTCGCTTTCAGTTAAGCCTTTGCAACTCTGAAACTTTGAACCTGAAAAAAAAATTAATACTCGAAAGTACCGTATTCGCTTGTGATGGTCAGTTTTTTAGCATCTGCGGCTTCTACCCTTCCTACGATTTGTGCATCGACATTGAATGATTTTGAAATCGCAATAATATCCTGTGCGATATTTTCCGGAACGTAAATTTCCATACGGTGACCGCAGTTGAAAACCTGATACATTTCTTTCCAGTCTGTTTTTGACTGTTCCTGAATTAGTTTAAATAAAGGCGGAACCGGAAATAAATTGTCTTTTATAATGTGTAAATTCTGAACGAAGTGTAAAATTTTAGTTTGTGCCCCACCACTGCAATGCACCATTCCGTGAATTTCGTTTGGTGTGTAAGCGTCTAAAATTTTCTTGATAATTGGTGCGTAGGTTCTAGTTGGCGAAAGTACCAGCTGACCTGCATTTATCGGACTGTTTTCTACTGCATCGGTTAGATTTACCTGACCAGAATAAATTAATTCTTCCGGTACAAGGGCGTCGTAACTTTCCGGGTATTTTTTTGCCAGATATTTTCCAAAAACATCATGACGGGCAGAAGTAAGTCCGTTACTTCCCATTCCACCATTGTATCCTTTTTCGTAAGTTGCCTGACCAAAAGAAGCCAAACCAACAATTACGTCACCGGCTTTGATGTTTGCATTGTCTACTACATCGCTGCGTTTCATGCGGGCTGTTACGGTAGAATCTACAATTATGGTACGGACAACATCACCAACGTCTGCTGTTTCTCCGCCTGTTGAATGGATGGTTACTCCAAAAGATTTTAATTCGTTGATTAGTTCCTCTGTTCCGTTGATAATTGCCGAGATAACCTCTGCAGGAATTAGGTTTTTATTTCTTCCGATAGTCGATGAAAGAAGGATATTATCGGTTGCCCCAACACATAATAAATCATCGATATTCATGATTAAAGCATCCTGAGCGATTCCTTTCCAAACTGAAATATCTCCGGTTTCTTTCCAGTACATATATGCCAGAGACGATTTTGTACCTGCTCCGTCTGCATGCATAATCAGGCAGTGTTCTGAATCCTGAGTTAAATAATCAGGGACAATTTTGCAGAATGCCTGAGGAAATAAACCTTTGTCAATATTTTTTATGGCGTTGTGTACGTCTTCTTTAGATGCCGAAACACCTCTTTGTGCGTACCTTTTGCTAGAATCTGAACTCATGAAAATTAGTTTGTGTTGATGTGGTGCAAAGATAACCAGTTTTTTTAATTCTATGGTTGATTCGATTGTTGATTCATAAAAAAATCCGATAAGATGATGATTCTTATCGGATTTTGCATAAAGTTTTTAGAAAACTGCTTGTTTACTATTTAGTAAATAACAACTCCCTGTATTTGGTTAAAGTCCAGCTTTCGTCATCTACCAGTAATTCTAATTTATCACAGTGATTGCGAATGTCCTCAAAATAAGGTTTTACTTTATTGCAATATGCTTCTGCCATTTTTTGAGCATCTGTCAGATGGTTGGCTGTCCTTCTTTCATCGGTCATTGCCAGCACTTTAGAATTGATTCCTTCGATATGGCCTGAAATCTCTTTAATCAAAACGATTTGCTCTTTTGCAATGGTTTCGAACTCTTTTCCAAAAATTTCTTTTAGTCCTTTTACGTTTTCAATTAAAGTATTCTGATATCTTATTGCAGTTGGTATCACATGATTTCTTGAAATATCACCTAAAATCCTTCCTTCAATCTGGATTTTTTTAGTGTATTCTTCTAATTCAATTTCATAGCGTGCTTCAGCTTCAATGTGATTCATTATTCCCAATTCAGAAAACAAGTCCAAAGCTTGTTTAGAGACTTTAGCTTTAATGGCTTCCGGAGTGGTTTTATAATTACTCAAACCTCTTTTAGCGGCTTCTTTTTCCCAGGCATCGCTGTAACCATCCCCTTCGAAAAGTATTTTTTTGGATTGTTTGATGTATTCTCTTAAAACATTAAAGATTGCATCGTCTTTTTTCATGTCTTTAGAATCGATCAAAGAGTCTACTTCTATTTTAAAGTCTTTTAACTGTTTTGCCACAATAGCATTTAGTGTAGTCATCGCGTTAGAGCAGTTGGCATTCGAACCCACCGCCCTGAACTCAAATTTATTTCCTGTAAAGGCAAAAGGCGATGTTCTGTTTCTGTCTGTGTTATCTAAAAGAACGTCCGGGATTTTACCTACTACATTCAGTTTTAAATCTGTTTTTTCTTCTGGCGATAATTTTCCGGTTGTTACACTTTCTAATTCGGATAATACTTTTGTTAATTGTGCCCCGATAAAAACGGAGATAATTGCCGGCGGTGCTTCATTGGCCCCTAATCGGTGATCGTTACTTGCTGTTGCGATAGAAGCCCTTAACAGCGTTTCGTAATCATTAACAGCCTTGATCGTATTGATAAAGAACGTTAAAAACTGTAAGTTACTCATCGGCGTCTTACTCGGACTTAATAAGTTGACTCCTGTATCTGTAGCCAGCGACCAGTTATTGTGTTTTCCTGAACCGTTTACGCCTTTAAATGGTTTTTCGTGAAATAATACTTTAAAGTCATGACGCTCAGCCACTCTCTGCATTACATCCATCAGTAAAGAGTTATGGTCTACGGCAAGATTGGTTTCTTCAAAAATTGGAGCCAGTTCAAATTGGTTTGGTGCCACTTCGTTGTGGCGTGTTTTTACCGGAATTCCCAATAACATGCATTCCTGTTCTAAATCCCTCATATAGGTTAAGGCACGGGTCGGAATAGAACCAAAATAATGATCGTCTAATTGTTGTCCTTTTGCAGAAGTATGTCCCAGCAAAGTTCTTCCTGTCATCATTAAATCGGGACGTGAATTTGCCAAAGCTTTGTCGATTAGAAAATATTCCTGCTCCCAGCCTAAGGTTGCGGTTACTTTCTTTACATTTTTATCAAAATATTTACATACTTCTGTTGCTGCTTCATCCATCGCAGATAAAGCTCTTAATAACGGAATTTTATTATCTAATGCCTCTCCGGTATATGCAATAAATACGGTTGGAATACATAAAGTGGTTCCATATATAAAGGCTGGAGAAGTCGGATCCCAGGCAGTGTAACCTCTGGCTTCAAAAGTATTCCTGATCCCTCCGTTAGGAAAACTTGATGCATCCGGTTCCTGCTGTACCAATTGCGCTCCGCCAAATTTCTCTACCGGATCACTCCCGTCATAAGAGACATCAAAAAAGGCATCGTGTTTTTCTGCGGTTGTTCCTGTAAGAGGCTGAAACCAGTGGGTGTAATGTGTTACTCCTTTTGCAAGAGCCCATTCTTTCATTCCCATGGCAATGTAATCTGCCAGTTTTCTGTCTATTTTAGTTCCGTGCTGAATAGCATCCCTTACTCCTTTTAAAGCATCTGAAGTCAAATATTGCTTCATTGCTTTTTCATTAAACACATTTAAACCAAAAATGTTGGATTTTCTGTCCATTTCCTCAAAATGTACTGGCTTTCTTGTAGAAGCTTCTTTTAAAGCTTGGAAACGTAATGTTGACATGTATATAATTTTTAATATTTGTATAAATTCCACTAAAAAAAGAGGAACAAATATAAGCAATTAAACAGCCTGTTCTGAACTAAAATAATAGTTTTTTATGCGAAGATTTTTCAACGGAAGATGCTTTTCACAAAGAATAATGAATCTGAATTAAAGTTTTATAACAAATAACACGACTATTCCTCATTAAATAAACAATTTTTCGCAATCGAATGGGCAGTAAATTCAAAAAACATCAGCAATTATTACGAATTTATTTTTTATAGGCGTTAAAAATTGCTTTTTTAAAAATATACCCCTGCGAAAATTGCGCTTATCCAAAAAATTATAGTCGACAAAACAAAATAGCCCCCTAATTTTTAGGACTAAAAAAATAAATCTATATTTGACCCAGCGAAAAAACAAAAAAAAATAAATTTATATTATTATGGCTAAAATTAAGTTAGAGTACATTTGGTTAGATGGATATGAACCAACTCAAAATCTTAGAAGTAAAACTAAAGTTGAAGAGCACGAAAATTTCAAAGGAACATTAGAAGAACTTGGAAACTGGTCATTTGATGGTTCATCAACAAAACAAGCTGAAGGTGGATCTTCTGACTGTTTATTAGTGCCTGTTGCAATTTACCCGGATCCAACCCGTATTAATGGCTGGCTGGTAATGACAGAAGTAATGTATGCTGATGGTACTCCTCACTCTTCTAACGGTAGAGCTACTATTGATGACGATGGTGATTTCTGGTTCGGTTTTGAACAGGAATATTTCATCATGGACACAAAAACTTTATTGCCATTAGGTTTCCCTGTTGGAGGATATC
>JBDTNT010000384.1:0-5372 GCA_039933615.1 Flavobacterium sp.
TTAGCAACTCCTTCTGCTAAAAAAGTTTTAGCTGAAAACTTAAAACAAAGAGCTCACAAAGAAGCTAAAGTTGTTGCTGATGCAAAAGCGCTGGCTGAAACTTTAAAAGCTCTTGAGATTAAACTTTCTGCTAAGGCTGGTGGAGAGAAACTTTTCGGTTCTATCACTAACATTGATATTGCTGAAGCTCTTGAGAAATCTGGTAATGCTATTGATAGAAAATTCATCACTAGTGGTATCGTTAAACGTACAGGAAAATATACTGCTAACATCCGTTTACACAGAGATGTAATAGTTGAGTTACCTTACGAAATTATCGCAGAGAAATAATAGATTGTTAACTTTTTGTTAATAAAATATAAAAATCACTCCTCGGAGTGATTTTTTTTTACCTAATTTTGAGGGAAATAACTCACTCAAAACCAGGAAAATGAAAAACATCTTTGCATTATTGTTATGTATCTTTGGCTTTACCGTCAGCGTAGGTCAAACCACAACATCGAGTATTAAGGGTATTGTAAAAAGTTCGGCCAACGAACTTCTGCCGGGAGCTACTATTCTGGCAATACATACTCCGACTGGTTCAAAATATTCTTCCCTGTCCAATGAAGATGGAAGATTTAATATTTTGAATATGAGAATTGGCGGACCATATAAAATTGTTGTAACTTTTGTAGGGTATCAAAATCAGGAATATAATGATGTCTATCTTGATTTAGGAAAAGTCTTTAATCTGGATGTTCTTTTAGCCAATGAAAGCCAGGCTTTAGAAGAAGTTAAAGTAGTTTCTAAAAATAAAGTCTTCCAAAGCGGAAGAACCGGTGCCGAAACCACAATTGGCAGAAGAGAATTAACCGCCTTACCAACTATTTCAAGATCAGCTGAAGATTTTACACGTTTAGAGCCAACAGCCAGTGGTGGTTCGTTTGGAGGAAGAAACGACCAGTATAATAATTATTCTTTAAACGGAGCCATTTTTAATAATCCATTTGGCTTAGATGCAGCAACTCCCGGCGGTCAAACAGGTTCTCAGCCAATTTCATTAGATGCAATTGACCAGATTCAGGTAGCTACGGCTCCTTACGATGTTACTTTGTCCGGTTTTACCGGAGCTTCTGTAAATGCGGTAACGAAGTCGGGGAGTAATGAATTTCACGGTACTGCCTACGTATTTTACAGAAATCAGGATTTTACAGGAAGTAAAATAAAAGGAGAAAAAATATTTGTTCCTTCTTTAGAACAAACTCAGGCCGGATTCAGTTTGGGAGCTCCGATTATTAAAGATAAACTATTCATTTTCGGAAATTTTGAAATTGATAAAAGAAGCGATTTAGGATCTAACTTTGTAGCAAACAATAATGATGGTACTACCGGAATTAACGAGTCTAGAGTTTTAGAATCTGATCTGACTGCAGTATCGAATGCCCTAATGAATTTAAAGGATGCCAATGGCAATAATTTTAATTATAATCCAGGAGCTTATCAGGGTTTTGTACATAATTCGAATTCTACAAAAGGAATTATAAAACTGGACTGGAATATAAATGACAATCATAAATTAGCTGTTATTTATAATTTTCTGGATGCTTCCAAAGACAAACCGGCACACCCAACAGCTTTAGGATTCAGAGGGCCAAATGCTTCAATTCTTCAGTTTCAAAATGCGGGATATGAAATTAATAATAAATTGAGTTCTTTTTTATTGGAGTTAAATTCAAAATTTAGTGAATCTGTTTCTAATAAATTACAGGCAGGATACACTTATTTTAATGATTTTAGAGATCCTTTTTCCTCTCCTGCTCCTGTAATTAATATACAGGACGGTGCCGGATCAAATTATATTATTGCTGGCCACGAACCTTTTTCTATCAATAATACACTTAAACAAAAGGTAATTCAGATTACGGATAATCTGAATTATACTACTGGTAGTCATGCCTTTACTTTTGGTACTTCTTTTGAAAAATTTAATTTTGAAAATTCATTCAATCTCGCTGGTTACGATAAATTTAGAGCTGATACAGATCCAGTTCCTTATTACGGAACTTTTAGGCCTTATGCCAGTGTAGCTGACTTTTTAGCGGATGCGGCTTTGCCATTTACATCAAGTTCAGTGGCTCAAAATATGCAATCTGCAATAGATACGTATAACTCTAAAAGTAAGTATGCTGTTGGTGCGGATAATGGTTGGAAACTGGCAGAATTAAATGTTGGTCAATGGGCTTTTTATGCACAGGATGACTGGAGTATTACAGATAACTTCAAATTGTCTCTGGGTTTAAGAGCTGATAAACCATTGTATTTTAATACTTCAGATTTGATTCAGAAATATATAGATACCAATAATGGTGGCTCAAAAAGAAATAATGATTTAGATTATTATGATCCTGAAACAGGTAAAGCCGTGAAATTAATTTCTACTGATTTGCCAAGTGATAAAATTTTATGGTCACCAAGGATTGGTTTTAACTGGGATGTCAGCGGTAATGAAACATCTCAGCTTAGAGGTGGATCCGGAGTTTTTACGGGAAGAATTCCTTTTGTATGGCTGGGTAATCAGGTAAGTGGTGCCGATGACAGCTTTTTTCAGATTATGGACCCGGATTATAAATGGCCACAAGTGTGGAGAACCAGTTTAGGATATGATCATAAATTTGAAAGCAATTATATTTTGACTATTGATATGTCTTATAATAAAGATATAAATGGTGTTCATGTACAAAACTGGGGTCTAAAAGATCCAACGGGAACTTTAGGAGGTGTTGATGACAGATTGATATATGTTGCTGCTGATAAAGGAGCCAATAATGCTTATGTGATGACTAACTCAGATAAAGGGTTTGCTTTTAATAGTTCCGTTAAAATCCAGAAAACCTTTGAAAATGGTTTATATGCGAGTGTAGCATACAATTATTTGGTATCTAAAGATGTGAATTCTATTGAAGCTGAGATTACCGGCGATGCGTTTGCCTTTAATCCTGCATTAGGAAATGTAAATAAAGATGTGCTTTCAAATTCCAAATACGGGGATAACAATCGTTTTATTGGTGTAGGTTCAAAAAAATGGAAATATGGAAACGATAAATGGTCTACCACAATCTCTACTTTTTTCGAATACGCAAGAGGTGGCCGTTTTAGTTATACATATGGAGGAGATATCAATAATGACGGATCAGCTGTAAATGATTTAATTTATGTTCCTACTACAGCTGAAATCGGACAAATGACATTTACAGGCGGAGCGATACAAGGTGAGGCTTTTAATAAGTTTATCGAACAGGATGATTATTTAAGAGACAGAAGAGGTCAATATGCAGAACGTTATGGGGCAATTTCTCCCTGGAGAGGAAAATGGGATATGAAATTATTGCAGGATTATAATTTTAAATTTTCATCTGCTTCAGAAAAAAAGAATACGATACAGTTCAGTATCGATATTTTAAATGTCGGAAACCTGCTGAATTCCGATTGGGGGGTGGTTCAGGTTCCTACGAGTGTTCAGCCAATTGGAGTTACTGTTGTTGGAAACACACCAACTTATACCTTTACCAATACGCAGACAAAAACATTTAGTTACGACGCCAGTCTGAACTCCAGATGGCAAATGCAATTTGGTATCAGATATATTTTCTAATCGAATAAAGATATTGTAAATTTGCCCCCTCGTTTGAGGGGGCTTTTTTTTGTTTAGAATTTAGACGCTAATAAAGCTATTTTAAAGGTTTAATTTGAAAAAATAATAATGAAATACGCAAGATTAACAAAAGAACAATTTGACGAACTGCATGCAGAATTTTCAAGCTTTTTGGCAACGCAGGCAATTGATAAGGCTGAGTGGGATTCAATAAAAGAAAATAAGCCTGAAGTGGCAGAGCAGGAATTAGATGTCTTTTCAGATTTGATATGGGAAGGTGTTTTGTCGAGAGCAGAGTTTTTGGAGCATTTTTCTAAAAATCATATTTTCTTATTTCAATGTTTTGAATCTCATGTGCAGTCAATAGTTTTAAAATCACTGGTACCTGAGACAGATTTTCTTACTCAGGATGGTCTGCAGTGGCTGAGTGATAATATGTTTACCGAGACAATAGAGATGAAGGTAGGGAAAAAAGTATTTACTGAAGATCGTAACACTTCCATTTTTGAATTAATTCAACAAGGTGCTTTTTTGAGCGATGGGCAATTATTCAAACAAATTAATACCATTATAGAATCTTAACAATGCTAAAGTGATTATTGTAAAATAGGTAAATGATTGATGTTAAATTGTTTGCCTATTTTTAGTATTTTAACTTTTGTTTAATTTTTTTTATTTTTTTGTACCCGTATTTCTACCTGTTTTTTTGTAAAAAGTAGTTTTTTTAACTTTTTTGCTTATTCTGTAGGTTTTACTTTTCAAATTTCATTTATATTCTTCTAAAACAATCTTTTACAGTATTAAAAAGTAGTACTAAACTTACTTTAAATGAATTTCACAAAAAAAAGTTAAAAAAAATGTGATATCAATAATGTGCTATTTTGAGTCCTGAATAGGTGTTATTACTAGATATTAACTGTTTTTTTTCTTTCCTAAATTTTGACAGATTTTAAAAAATAGGAATTTGAGGTTTGTTTTGTATTAAAATTTTAATTAATTTTAGTAAAAGAAAGTTAAACAAAATAGTTTTTAGTTTTTTCTGTAAAAATTTAGAAAGAAGTAATTTTATTGCTCTTTTCAATAAATAAAAAACAAACTTAATTTTTGATTTTTCTTGTTCAATTTATTAAAGTCTGAAATTTTTAATAACTTAATCAATTTGCTTATGGAATTGACAAATACTCTCTTTATCAAATTTGTTTTAGTTGTGCTGACTATTTTAGCTTTATATGTTTTGATTTTCAAAATACTAAAATTTATTCCCAAATTGAATTTTAGTTTAGAAGCAAATTTGTTTTATAAATTTCAACATTATATTCATTTTTCATTTTTATTCCCAAAACCCAGTCAGGTGTTTTGGTAATGAAAAGTATTGCTGTGTTCTAATTTTAATTTCAATGATGTAAGAACTATGTATTCGATTTTATTTAGAAATTTAATTCTGAATAAAACAAATTAGCAGATTGCTTAATCAACTTTCTATTAATATTGAATCATACCTTATATCAATTTATAGAATTCCCCAAAATTCTAGCTTACTTAAAATTTTCTTTTTTGAAAATTTTCCCTACAACAAATCACTCCGTCCGGAAGATTGATTCAGATCAGTATTCCACAAAATTTTTGAGTTCGTTTTTTATTCTATATGGATAAAAAATACGCTTGGTATATTTCATTATATAACACTATTACATAAATATTTTTTTTAAAGGAATCTAATTTAAAGTCTTGCCAGTTA
>JBDTNT010000385.1:0-2708 GCA_039933615.1 Flavobacterium sp.
TCCAATTTTATTCAGAACCTGATAAGAATTTTCTTTTTCCGGATTCCATTGGTCGTATGCATTTTCGTTATTCCAATACAAAATAGCGAAAATAATACCTGCAATACCGATACTCAATCCTAAAACATTTAAAAATGAAAACAGTTTGTTTTGCTTTAAATGATAAACAAATATTTTAAACCAGTTAGAAATCATCCTTTATTTTTTTGAAATTAATTCGGTTACTGTGCGAACAGAAGCAGCATTTTTAGTGTCTAAAACCATCACTTTGCAAATAAATCCTACCAGAATTAAAATTGCAGTTACAATAAATTTGATCATTTTGTTTTTTATTTAGCGTCCATAAAAACATCAACATTTCGTTGATTTAATCTCTCAGAAAATATAACACCATCTTTCATGTGAATCGTTTTTTGCGAAAAAGAAGCATCATAATCAGAGTGGGTAACCATCAGGATAGTCGCGCCTTTAGCGTGCAGATCCGTTAAAAGTTCCATTACCTCATTACCGTTTTTACTGTCCAGGTTTCCCGTTGGCTCATCGGCAAGAATAATTTTAGGGTCGTTTACCAAAGCCCTTGCCACCGCAACCCTTTGTTGCTGTCCGCCGGAAAGCTGCTGTGGAAAATGTTTCAGACGGTGTGAGATATTTAGTTTTTCGGCGATTGCTTCAATCTTTTGTTTTCTGTCTGATGCTTTTACATTGTTGTAAAGCAAAGGCAATTCGATATTATCGTAAACCGAAAGCTCATCAATCAGGTTGAAATTCTGAAAAATAAAACCAATGTTTTCTTTACGCACACGTGACCTTCCTTTTTCTTTTAAGCCAATCATTTCCTGATCCAGTAATTTATAACTGCCGTCAGAAGCACTGTCTAATAATCCTATTATGTTCAGCAAAGTCGATTTTCCACAGCCCGAAGGTCCCATGATCGTTAAAAAATCTCCTTTTTTAATTTCTAAATTGATCCCGCTCAAGGCGGATGTTTCTACTTCTTCGGTTCTAAAAACTTTGGTTAAATTTTGAATGGTGATCATATGCTGTAAAGATTAATGGTTGGTAAATATGTTTTTTGATTGATGATTGAAACTCTTTTGTTATAATTGTTATTCTTTGTCATTTCGACGAAGGAGAAATCGCACTAGAAACTCCGCAAAATAAGCACCAATCTTTGTCGATTTGCGCATGCGATTTCTCCTTCGTCGAAATGACAAAATTAAGACTACTGTGTACTAATCGACAATTCCTCAATGTCTTTATAATCGGTATACGATGAGGTAATCACAGATTCACCTTCTTTCAAGCCTTCCAGGATTTCATAGTAAGAAGGATTTTCACGGCCTAATTTTATATTTCTTCTTTCCGCTTTGTTTCCTTTGACAACAAAAATCCACTTCCCGGCAGTTTCCTGATTAAAACTTCCTTTTGAGACTACCAGAGTTTTATTTTTCTCCGACAAAATTAGTTTTACACCAAAGCTTAATCCATCCTGTAAAACGATATTTTCTTTAGACGTAAAAACCAGTTCAACAGTAAAGTGGCCGCTTTTTACTTCCGGAATTACTTTGGTTACCAGAACTTCAAGGTTTTTTCCTTTAAACTCTACCTGACCTTTTAAGCCTTCCCTGATTTTTTCCAGATAAAACTCATCTACTTCGGCAATCAGTTTGTATCCTTTTTTCGAATCTATTTTTCCAATGCTTTCCCCGGCCTGAAATGTTTTTCCTAAAACAGGCTCAAAAGAAGTCAGCCGTCCGGATTCCGGAGCCGTGATCAGAAAGTTATTTTTGTTGTTTCTCAGAATGTCCAGACTTTTTTCCATCGTTTGTATCGAGCGGTTAATTTGTGAAATCTGAACCTTATTGCTTTGTTTTTCTTTTTGAATACTCTGCTGAATCGTTCTTTTTCGTTCTTCCTGAAAACGCAGGCTTTCCTTAAAAGTATTCCAGTCATTTTTCGAAATCACATCTTTATCAAACAATTTCGAGTTCATGTCATACAATCTTTTGGCATCATTATAATCATGGTCAATTAAAACCAAATCTTTATTTAGGTTCAATTCCTGATTTCTAATGTTCAGTTTCCCCGAATTCAGATTGTTGATTTGCTCAATAATCGCGGTTTCCTGAGTCAGATAATTAAGTTCTGTGTTCGGATTGTACAAACGGGCCAAAGATTGTCCTTTAGTAACCATCGCACCATTTTCTACAAAAATCTCTTTTACCGATCCTCCCTCGGTTACATTTACAAGCATCACATTCAAAGGTTCTACTTTGGCCTGAAAAACAACGAAGTCTTCAAAAAAAGCTTTTTCGACTTTCTGAACAGTCAGTTCATCTGCTTTTACATTCAAGCTTCTTTTAGTGCTAAAAGAAAAAAACAGGATTACTGCCAAAGCTAAAAAAACACCAATTAGTATGCTGAGATTTCTAAATTTTCTATTTTTACGAGGAATTACCGTGTCCATTTTTTTAAATAATTTGCTGATAATCAATAGGTAAATATTGTGCCACAAAAAGTATTATTTGTAAAGCATTGATTTTAAAGAGACTTTAAAAACCATCAAAAAAACTACTGTTCGATAATGAACAGTTGACCGTTCGAAATCGAACAAAAATGAATGCTATGAGAAAAAAACTAGCTCAAATATTAGTTGTTGATGATCAGGAAGAAATTCTTTTTTCGGCAAAAATGATTCTCAAAAAGCA
>JBDTNT010000386.1:0-6459 GCA_039933615.1 Flavobacterium sp.
ATGAAAAACTAAACAGTGCTTTTGAGAAAATAAGCACGGATAAAAAATATTCCCGTTTAGAGAAAATGATGATTTTGGCTTTAGAGCCGATTATCAAAAATTCAGGAATTGAGTTAAATTCGAAGACCGGATTTATACTCTCTACCACAAAAGGAAATGTTACGGCATTAAAAATCAATTCGGAAGAAAATTTTCAAAATGCACACTTAGCTGTTTTAGCGAAAAATGTTTCAACTTTTTTTGGATTTAAAACTCAGCCAATCGTCGTTTCGAATGCTTGTGTTTCCGGAATTTTAGCTGTTTCAGTTGCCAAAAGAGTAATTCAATCTCAACTTTATGACAACGTTTTTGTCATTGCCGGCGACGAAGTTTCGGAATTTGTTTTATCCGGGTTTAATGCTTTTCAGGCGATGAGTGATTTGCCTTGTAAACCGTATTCCAAAAACAGGACCGGTGTGAGTTTAGGCGAAGCGACAGCAGCCGTTTTAGTTTCAGTGGAAGCTAAAAACGCCAAAATAAAAGTTATCGGGGACAGTTCGATAAACGATGCCAATCATATTTCCGGACCTTCCAGAACAGGCGAAGGTTTATTTAGAAGTATCCGGAATGCGATAAACGAAGCGCAGATAAATCCGTCACAGCTTGATTATATTTCAGCACATGGAACAGCAACTCCGTTTAACGACGAAATGGAAGCTATTGCACTAAATCGTTTAGGGTTACAAAATGTTCCCATTAATAGTTTGAAAGGTTTTTACGGACATACTTTAGGTGCTTCCGGTTTATTAGAAACTGTAATTGCAATTGAATCTGTAAACCAAAATATACTTTTTGAATCGAAAGGTTTTGATGAAATTGGTGTAAGTGAAACTATCAATGTGATTCAGAAAAACGAAGAAGGAACTATTGGGTATTTCCTGAAAACAGCTTCTGGATTTGGTGGTTGTAATACGGCGGTGATTTTTGAAAAAGTGAAGTCTAATTTATAAAATGATAAATTTTAAATTAAAAAATCTCAATGAAATAGTCCCCGTTGGTCAAGAACCGAATCAAAATTTAAGTTGGTTTTGGTTAACAGATGGAGAACTATGGTTTAATTTTGAAAATATCATAATTTATGAATATACTCCAGAAGCCCTTAATTATTTTGGAGATAAATTATCTCCGTATAATGATTATTATATAGTACGCTTTATTGAAGATTTTACCCAACTCTTTGATAAAATAAGTGAAGTAATTCCTGAGAAATTTTATGCTTTTACAAAAACCATTGAAGAGTTTAAAACTAACTCAAAAAAATGGCTGGATGTTTATGATACAAATGAAAATTCTGATTTTTACTTTGATGAGTTCTATAAATTAATGTCGTGGATTAATGAACGAACATTATATTCAGGTCACTTAATAGGTGGTCCCAATTTATCTTTTTTTAGGCAAAATGATAAAGTGAGAATTATTTGGCAAACAGAATATGTTTTAGAAAATGGAATAAATTTATGGACTGCTAAAAATGGAAGCTGTGAAATAAATTACATTGATTTTGTTAATGAAATAAAGATTTTTGGAGAAAGATTTTTTGCTGAAATGGATAAACAAATTGAATCAACGTTAGCTAAAAATTTTGAAAATATACAACTTAATAAAAAGAGATTAGTTGATGAACATCAGGAAAGAAAAGACGACTTTTGGAATGCCTTTAAAATATTAGAACATGAATCTGTTGTTAAAACAGATTGGGAAGATATTGAAAAAGTATATACTCAAATGGTAACCGAAATAAAATAATTATACCTGTCAAAATATAAGATTAAAATCTATATTCAAATAAATGACCCAAAAAACCAACATACAATCCTATTGCACCATCCAAAACAACGAAATTGTTTTGAACGGAACTTCTGTTTTTAAAACTGAACCAACCGATTTTGGTGACTTCTCAAAACAGGCATATCGTAATTTTGATATGCAATACCCAAAGTTTTTCAAAATGGATGCTTTGAGTAAATTGGCTTTTTTAGGATCTGAATTGATTTTGAGCCCGATAATTTCAAACGAAAAAGAAAACAATATTGCCTTGGTTCTGGCCAATAAATCATCAAGTTTAGACACTGATGTAAAATATCAGGAATCAATTTCTGACAAAGAAAACTACTTTCCGAGCCCGGCGGTTTTCGTTTATACGCTTCCAAATATATGTTTGGGCGAAATAAGTATCCGTCATCAGCTGAAAAGTGAAAATTCTTTCTTTATATTTGATGCCTTCAATCCTGAATTTATGTTGAATTATTCGAACATTCTCTTAAATTCAAACAAAGCCGAAACGGTACTTTGCGGCTGGGTTGAATTTTTTAATGACAATTATAAAGCTTTTCTTTGTACCATAAGTACAGCAGAAAATTCAAAATATAAAAACGAAACGATCAATACATTATACAATAGATAATCATGGAAGCATTAAAAGCAGAATTAAAAAACAAAATCATTACAACTTTAAACCTTGAAGATATCGCTGTTGAAGATATTGCAGATGACGATGCTTTATTTGGAGACGGTTTAGGTCTGGACTCGATTGATGCTCTTGAATTAATCGTGATTTTAGATAAAGATTACGGAATTAAATTGGTGGATCCGAAAGAAGGTAAAACTATTTTTCAATCTATCGAGACAATGGCCGCTTACATTCAGGCCAACAGAACAAAATAATTTTTTTAAGACTCGCTCCGTTTTTTTAGCTTTTCAGACTTCTGAAATGAAGCTGAAAATCTATGTCAATTCAAAAATTCTAAGCAGTCTGAAAATCTCATAATCTAAGTAAGTCTAAATCCAATGGCTAAAGGTGTTGCAATTACAGGAATGGGAATTATCTCTTCGATTGGAAATTCAGTCGGGGAAAATTTCAATTCATTATTAAATGAAAAACGTGCCATTACCCGTGTCGATAATATTACGACAATTCACGCTGACATTAATAAGGTAGGTGAAATCAAGAAAACCAATCTTGAACTGATTGACGAATTGAATCTTAATCCTGATAATAATTTCTCAAGAACGGCTATGATCGGCACTTTTGCAGCTAAACAAGCTGTTGAAAATGCCGGAATTACATCGATAAACGAATTCAGAACCGGACTTATTTCGGCTACGAGTGTAGGCGGAATGGATATGACGGAGAAATATTATTATGAATATTTCGAAAAACCTGAATTGGTAAAATACATCAGTTGTCATGATGGCGGCGATGTGGCCGATAAAATTGCAGAAGAATTAGGTTTAAAAGGACTGGTAACGACCATAAGTACTGCTTGTTCATCGGCTGCCAACTCGATTATGCTGGGCGCGCGATTGATTAAGAGCGGAAAACTGGACCGTGTTATTGTTGGCGGAGCTGATGCTTTGGCAAAATTCACCATCAACGGCTTTAAGACTTTAATGATTCTATCTGACGATTACAACAAACCTTTTGACAATAATCGTAAAGGACTAAATCTAGGTGAAGCGGCAGCCTATCTGGTTTTGGAATCAGATGAGATTGTAAAAAAACAAAACAAAAAAGTTCTGGCAAGAGTTTCCGGTTACGGAAATGCCAATGATGCTTTTCACCAGACTGCCTCTTCAGAAAATGGAGACGGTGCTTATTTGGCCATGAAAAAAGCATTTGAAGTTTCGGGTTTGAAACCTTCTGAAATAGACTACATCAACGTACACGGAACGGCAACTCCAAATAATGATTTATCAGAAGGAAGAGCAATACTCCGCATTTATGAGGATGAAAAAGTTCCTGACTTTAGTTCTACAAAACCTTTTACCGGACATACTTTGGCAGCAGCAGCAGCCATTGAAGCTGTGTACAGTGTTTTAGCAATTCAGAATAATGTGGTTTATCCAAATATGAATTTCGAAACTCCAATGGAAGAATTTGATCTGCAGCCACAAACTGTTGCAAAAAATAAAAATATCGATCATGTTTTATCTAATTCTTTCGGATTTGGAGGAAACTGTTCTACACTTATATTTTCAAAAAGCGAATGAAAAAAACATATATAAATGGAGTAAGTTGTATTTCGACTCAAAAAACATTTGATACTGTTTTTTTAGAAGACGCTGTATACAATCAGAATGACAACATTCTTAGTGTTGTTTCGCCTGTTTACAAAGATTTTATTTCTCCCGCTGCAGCCAGAAGAATGGCAAAAGGGGTCAAAAACGGAATTGTAGCTGCGGCACTGGCAATGAAAGATGCAAATGCTGAAAATGTAGACGCAATTATTACCGGAACAGGATTAGGCTGCATTGAGGATTCTGAAAAATTCCTGAAAAATATCCTTGATAATAATGAGGAGTTCTTAACTCCAACTGCTTTTATTCAATCTACTCATAATACTGTCGGAGCTCAGATTGCTTTGACCATGCAATGTAAAGGATACAATTTTACATATGTAAATGGTGCGGTTTCTTTTGAGTCAGCACTTTTGGATGCCAAAATGCAATTGGAGGAAAACGAAGCTAACTCGATTTTAGTGGGCGGAGTAGATGAGAACGGAGACTATACAATGGAACTTTTTAAATTGGCCGGACGCGTTAAACAGCAAAGTGAACAGCCTTTTAATCTTCTAACTCCAAAAACAACCGGAGCCGTTCATGGCGAAGGGGCCAGTTTTTTTGTTTTAGAGGATGAAAAAAAAGACTCTACTTATGCCGAAATTCTGGATGTTGAAATTATAAATACTTTAGAAGAAAGCGAAATTGAAACGACAATAACGGCTTTTCTAAAATCCAATAATCTTGATGTTTCCGATATTGATGCTGTTGTTTTAGGTTTTAATGGTGATGTAAAATTCGATTCTTATTATAAAAAACTGACTGAAAACATTTTTATAAATACACCGCAATTGTATTACAAACACTTGTGCGGCGAATATGATACCGCTTCTGCTTTTGGATTATGGATGGCATCAAAAATTATAAAATTACAGGAGGTTCCTGAGATTGTAAAAGTAAATTCGGTTGAAAAACCTGCTTACAATACCATTTTACTATACAATCAGTTAAGTGGAAAAAATCATAGTTTTACGTTACTGTCAAAATGATAACGCATAAAAACATCTCGTTGTTTTTTATTTTTACATTGCTTTTATTGTTTCTTTTGAAGCTCTATACAGCAATTAGTTTCTGGTGGTTTTTTGTCTTTATTCTGATTTGGCTGGGTATTAATGCCTTTAATTCGGCCCGAATTTCTTCAGATTATCATGTAAAAGCATTCTGCAATAATCCATTAGAAACGGGAAAAAAAATAGCGATTACTTTTGATGACGGACCAGGTCTTTATACTTTGGAAGTTTTAGCGCTTTTAAAAAAATACAATGCGAAAGCAACTTTTTTCTGCATCGGGAAAAATATTGAAGCACATCCTGAAATTCTAAAACAGGTTTTGGCAGAAGGTCATTTGATTGGAAATCATTCCTACAGTCATTCGCCTTTTTTTGATTTATACAATGCAAGAAAAATAGCGGAAGAAATTCAGAAAACAGATTTGTTACTGGAAAAATTCACATCCAAAAAAATAAATTTCTTTCGCCCTCCCTATGGTGTAACGACACCTTCAATCAGAAGAGCTTTGAAAATTACCGGACATACCGTTATTGGCTGGAATATCCGGTCGCTTGATGGCGGTACAAAAGATCAGAATTTAATTTTCAATCGAATTATAAAACGTATTTCTCCCGGCGGAATTGTACTTTTGCATGATACGGCGTCACACTCTGTTCTGGTATTGGAACAGTTTTTGCAATTCTTGCAGCAAAATAATTATACTGTAATTTCGACCGAAGAACTTTTGAATCTTAAAGCTTATGAAAACTAAAATATATCTCTTCCTTTTATTATTGAACATTGGTAATGCTGCCTTTGCCCAGGAACAAAAAATGTCTGATGCAGAAATTACTGCTTTCAAACAAGATGTAAATGTAGTGGCGAAAAAAATCAAAACGCTGACAACCGATTTTGTACAGTACAAACATTTGGATTTTTTATCGAAAGACATTGAGACTTCCGGAAAAATGATTTTTAAGGAACCGGGTATGCTCCAGTGGCAATATAAGAAGCCATACAATTACAGTATTGTTTTTAAGAACGGTAAAATCCTGATTAACGATGAAGGAAAGAAAAGTGCCGTTGATGTTGGAAACAGCAAAATTTTTGGCCGTATCAACAAGTTAATTGTCGGCAGCGTAAGCGGAAATATGTTTGATGATAAAGAATTTACGATTTCTTATTTCAAATTAAAAGGACAAAATTTAGCCAAGTTCATTCCGAAAGATGCAACACTAAAAAAATACATCAAACAGATCGAACTGACTTTTGATAAAGAAGAAGCAACTGTAGTTCAGGTAAAATTATTGGAATCCTCTGAAGATTATACCCGAATTGTACTTAAAAATAAAGTGATCAATGCAAAAATCG
>JBDTNT010000387.1:0-12072 GCA_039933615.1 Flavobacterium sp.
AATATGCAATTCTCAAGGACTTGTTTTAGTTTTGAGACTTCCTCTTTTTTTGTCTTATTATTTTTTCTTCTTAAACAAACCGTTCAACAAATCACTTGCCTTTTTGGTGGCATCCTGAGTGTTTTTTTCTTTCTCAGTTGCTGCAGCTTTCGTTGTATCTTTCGCTTTTGTATTTTTATTAATTAAGTCTGTAAGGGCCGAAGTACCTTTTTGAGTCAGCTTGTCTCTTTGCTGATTCACCAATTGGGTTGTCAGGCTGCTAACAGCACTTTTCATATCAGTTGATATCTTAGGATTAGAAAAATTACCTGTAATCATTGCATTCAGCGGAATATTTTCAATTTTTGCAGCATCAGCAGGAGACATTTTTGCAAGCAGTGCATTCGCCTCAGTTCCTAAATATTTAGCAGGAACATCCAACTTTAAGTTGTAATTCATAGTCTGGTCGAAACCATGCGTTCCTCCAACTGTAATTTTAATATCCTGATATTTGATATCAAATGGTTTTACATTTACTTTTCCGTTATCAAAAGTCAATGCCATTTTCAAATCATTTAAGTTCAATTTGCTGGCATCAAGGAATTTAATATTTGAAGTCAATGAATTCAATACGGTTGAATTTTTAGAATTTACCGTAGTAGAAAGTAACTGTCCCAATAAATCTCCTGTAAGAGATTTTAAATCCGGAGTTAATTCTTTGGCATCTAAATTTCCATTTAATTTAATTGTAGAATTCAGTTTTCCATTGATGATTCCTGCAAGAGGAGCGATTTTTTTCATCATGTCCAATTGCGTAAAAGTCTGCGCAATATCAACCTGGTTAAAACCTAAATTCATATTAAAAGTAGGCACTTTTTCTTTAGTAGAAACCGTACCTGTCAGTCCGATTGATCCTCCGAATATAGAAGTTTTAAAGTTCTCTAAAGTTGCTTTTTCATCTTTGATAATTAATTTTCCGGAAACATCTTTTAGTTTCAAATTATCATATAAAACAGTTGTTGCTTTGGCATTTAAGGTACAGTTTAAAAACGCTGGAATCTTCATTGCTTCCGATGGTTTCGCCTCTGTTTTAGTTGTTGCAGGTTCGCCTGAAGTCATGAAATCATCAACAGCCAATTGGTTTGAACTCATATTGAAGTTTCCTTTAAGTTCCTGTTTTTTAAACATAAAACCATAGAAATTCTCCAAAACCCCATTAATGCTGATGTCACTTTTCCCGGTAGTGGCATCAAATTGTTTCAGATTGATTCTGCTTGGATTAAATTCAACCAAAGCCTTGCTGATATTCATTGATTTGTTGTTCTCATCCGTATATTTAAATCCTGATAAACTCATTGTACCGGCATTTTTGATATTTTCATATTGACTTTTTTCTACAGAGGCCATATCAAAATTAGTCGTTACATCGGCTTTTAAAATACCAGCCAAAGGTTTGTCAAGTTTTATAGGGTACGCTTTAGAAAGATTCGCCAAATTGATCGTTCCTTTTAAGGCAGCATCCACAATTGGATTTACCGTTATGTTTTTTACATTCGCTTTAGCACTAAAAACATCCTGATCAATTCTGAAAGATAGTTTGTCCAAATTAACGTAGGTGTCATTTAGAATACCGGTTTCATTAATAATTTTAGTGTCAATTACAATATTCTGAACCGACTTTGGTAAGTTCGGATATTGAAAAGAAGCATTGTTTGAAGCAATTGCAATGTTGAATTTTGGTACCGTTGTATCTGTTAATTTTCCTTTTGCAAAACCAACTACAGTAAAATCACCGGTTGTTTTTACACCATCTAAACTAGAAGCATAAGCAGAAGGAATCAATCCTAAGAAATTGGTAAAGGATGAAGTAGGTGTTTTAAATTTTAAATCATAAACCTGACCCGATTCAACCATCTGGATAAATCCGTCAAACTCTAAAGGCAATTGGTTAATTAAAGCTTTATTTTCCTTAAAGGTATACTTGCTTTTTTCTAAATCAATTCCCAAAACTGCGTCTAAAGTCAGGGATATGTTTTTCATATAATTGACTTTGTCCATGTCTAAAGAAACTTTGGCTGTAGATTTGGTTGTTAAATCAAGTTTTGAATTCGTAAAATCCCCGGTTCCTTCGTGATTTAAACTGTCAATTACCATTCTGATTTTTGAACCCTGATCGATATATCGGAAAGTGAAATTCTCGATTTTATAATTTTGAATTTTTAAAGCAAGTGGTTTGCTGGCTTCTTCTTTTTCAGTTTTTTCTTTGTTTTTTAATGCAATATCAAAGTTTCCTACACCATCTTTATTAAAAATGATATTGATCAGACCATTTTCAGAGCTAATTCCCTGAATATTTAAAGGTTCATCTTTTCCTTTGAAAAGTTCTTTGATGCTCATTTTTAAATTTAAAGTACCCAAAGAAACTAAAGTATCGCCTTCAAAAGGAGCTTTATTGATGATGACCAGTTTGTCAATTCCAACCGTAGCGTTCGGAAAGTTTTTAAATAAACTTAAATCGGCATCGGCAAAACTTACTTTCGCATCCACACTTTCGTTAATAGCTTCTGCAATTTTCGCTTTTATCTGATCTTTAAAAAAATAAGGAATGGCAAATGACGCGGCAATGAGCACCACGAGGACAATGGCTGTGATTTTTAAAATTTTCTTTAACATAATTAATTATAGATTTGAGGATTAAGGTTCTTAATTGAGATGCTATACTTGCAAAAATAGACTTTTATAGTTGAGTTTATTTCAAAATTAGTATAAAAAACAATAGCCTGCCTTAGATCGAATTTCGATTATGGCAAGCTATCAAAAAAAAATAAATTAATTTTCTATGTTTTTAAAACTTTATGAAAAGGAAGTTTTTTGATTTTATCAGGTTTTGTAATTTTTGGCTAAAATAGATAAGATTACAGGTTATGGATGTTAAGCGGGAATTAACTTTTGGTTAATTAAAATGAAAAATCCGCTTGAGGAGAACTCAAACGGATTTAGGTTGTATTTTTTTTAATTTTTTATTGAATGTTCAACCCGAAAGGTAACATTGCCTGAACTCCTTTTTGTTTTTGAAGCCTTTTTACCTGCTCAATAATCATATAATTTTCTTCCCCAATTTCTTCTTTGATAAAAGCCTCTTTGGATTTTGCAAAAGGTAAATTCGATAATAAATCGTTAAATGATTTTTCGTATTCAGGATAATTCTGAGTGCTGTATGATTTTATTTTAGCAATTTTGGCAGCTTCTGCAATGGCATCATTCAGTCCGCCAATTTTGTCCACCAAACCAATTTTTACAGCTTCAGAACCTGACCAGACTCTTCCTTGTGCGATGGCGTCAACTTGTGCAAAAGTCATTTTTCTTCCCTGGGCAACGTGCGTTACAAAAGTGTTATAGATATTTTCTACGCTTTCTAAGGTAAAGGCTTTGAACTTTTCGTCAATTGGTACAAACGGACTATAGTTTGCAGAATTTTCATGTGTTTTTACCTGTTCGGTATTAATACCTAATTTATTGGCCAGAGGAGTAAAATTAGGTAACACTCCGAAAACTCCGATTGAACCTGTAATCGTATTGTTTTCTGCGAAAATTGTATTGGCATTACAAGCAATATAATACCCGCCTGAAGCAGCATAATTACCCATAGAAACGACAACAGGTTTTGTTTTTTTGGTGATTTCAATTTCTCTCCAGATCAAATCAGATGTCAAAGCGCTTCCGCCCGGACTGTCAATTCTAAGAACGATAGCTTTTACATCTTCATTTTTTCTTGCTTCCTGCAAAGAACGACGCATGGCCCCTTCACCAATTACGGTAACATCACCTTCACCACTTTGAATTTCGCCTTGAGCGTAAATGATTGCAATCTGATCACTTGATGAATTAGTCAGTGCTGTTGTGATATTGTTCTGAGTGTAATCTAAGATCGAAATTTTGTTGTAATCCTCGTCATCAGCCACTTTTAATTGCTTCTTGATCGCATTATGGTACACATCCTCATAAGCCACAATGTCTACTAAATGCTGTGCTTTTGCCATTTCAGGAGTTCTGGCTAATAAGCTATCTGCGATTTCGTTTAGTTTGGCTAAAGGAATATTTCGGCTTTTTGAAATGTCATTCGAAACAGTTGCCCAGATTGAATTTAAAAGGGCTGTTACCTGCTCTCTGTTTGCATCGCTCATTTTGTTTTCCAAGAATGGTTCAACGGCACTTTTGTATTTTCCGTGACGAATCACTTCCATATGAATACCGGATTTGTCCTGAAAATCTTTAAAGAACATAACTTCAGACGAAAGCCCTTTGAAATCCAGATCTCCGGCAGGGTTTAAATAAACAGTGTTGGCAACAGAATTTAAATAATATTCTTTTTGTGTATAGGTATTAGCATAAGCCCAAACAAATTTGCCTGATTTTTTGAATTTTTCAAGCGCATTTCTCAAATCTTTATATTGTGCTAATCCTAATGATGATTGGTCGTTTAAAATTGAGATCCCTTTAATATTACTGTCCGTTTCGGCAGCTTCAATTGCATTGATCACATCGGTTAAACCCACTTCTTTTTGGTCTGAAAAAACCGTTACCCAGGGATCTTTATATTTTCCGGCATAGTCATTTTTGATTTTCTTAAGATCTAGTTCTATAACAGAATCAGCTTTGGCAGAAACGGTATCATCCCCTCCAAAAACAGCCCCGATAAGAATTACTCCAAAAAAGAATAACATAATAAATACAAAAATACCAATCACCGTGGCAACTACATTTCCTAGAAATTTCATAAATATATTTTTTTAATAAGTAGCAATATTGGTCAATATGTTACAAGTTTTAAGTACAAGTTCGAAATTAAATTGAGAACTCCTTTCACAAATATATTGTTAATTCTAAAATAGTTTTAGTTAATTTGCATTTATTATGAAATCACAACATCAGGTCGTATTATCAATAGGAAGTAATCAGGGAAATCGCTTAGCAAACATAGAAAGTTGTATTAAACTGATACATCAGGAAGTGGGAACTGTAATTAAGGTTTCAAAGCTTTACGAAACGCCTGCCTGGGGATTTGAAAGCGATGCTTTTTATAATTGTGCCCTTATTATCCACACAAACTCTTCAGCGCAAAAAATACTGAATCAGGTTTTAAAAGTCGAAAAACAATTAGGACGAATTCGTTTGAATCAGGAAGGATACCAATCCCGTATTATTGATGTTGATGTGATTGTTTTTGATAATGAAACGATTAAATCCGAAAAACTTGAAGTTCCGCATCCGCTAATGCAAAACAGAAAATTTGTATTACTGCCGATGCAGGATTTAAAATTAGACTGGAAACATCCTGTTTTTCAAAAAACAATTTCTGAGCTAATAGCAATTACACCAGATGACAGTGTTTGCACTGTTGTTCAGGATTTAAAAAATCCGTTGCAGGAAATTCCGCTGGAGAAGTTTAATTACATCGCCTTTGAAGGGAATATCGGAGCAGGAAAAACGACTCTGGCGCATAAAATTGCAGAAGATTTTAATGCTAAAACGGTTTTAGAACGCTTTGCAGATAATCCGTTTTTACCTAAATTTTATAAAGACCAAAACAGATATGCCTTTCCGTTAGAAATGTCTTTTTTAGCGGACAGATACCAGCAATTATCTGATGATTTAGCACAGTTTGACTTGTTTAAAGATTTTATAGTAGCCGATTATCATATTTTCAAATCATTGATTTTTGCTAAAATCACACTAGCTGAAGACGAATACCGTTTGTACAGAAACCTGTTTGATATTATTTATAAAGAAATGCAAAAACCGGATCTGTATGTTTATTTATATCAAAACACAGCAAGATTGCTGGAGAACATCAAACGACGCGGACGCGCATACGAGCAAAATATTTCAGCAGAATATTTAGATAAAATCAATATTGGATATTTAGATTACATAAAATCACAAACCGATCTGAATGTTTTGATTATTGATGTTTCTGACCGTGATTTTGTAAAAAAACACGAAGACTATCTTTTTATCCTGAATGAAATTAAAAAGAAAATAAAGTAATTGATTTCTCTATCTCTTCAATGTAAAATGGCCTCTTAAAATGGGTTTTGTGTTGTCTATTTTCAAACTATACCAATAATCGGAAGCAGGAAGAAGCATTTTATTGAAAGTGCCGTCCCAGCTCATTTTTGAGGCATTCAATTCGGCTAATAATTTTCCGTACCGATCAAAAATGGTGACTTGTGCCAGAGGATAATTTTCCATTCCCGTTACTTCCCAAACGTCATTAAAAGAATCATTGTTTGGAGTGAAAAAAGCAGGAAAGACCAGTACAACAAAGTCTTTGGTGGTTCCACTGCAGCCATTTTTTTCTCGGATGTAAGCGGTTTGCAACCCAGCGGATACATCATAAAAAATATTAGAATCCTGAAAATTAAACCCGTCTACAGAATATTCATAATAATCCTGTTCTTTAGTTAAATAGATTGTGACATTGGTTCCATTTACGTCAATATGGTCAATTTCAGGAACCAGATGTTCGTTGACGGTTATTGTTTTTGTACTGGTGCAGCTTTCGGGAACCGGACTGGTAACATCCACGGTATAGGTTCCTCCGGTAATGACTTCTATTGTTTGGGTTGTGGCACCATTAGACCATAAGTAATTCATTCCTGAAATTCCTGCATCGAGAATTATTTTTTCACCCTCACATAATGGAATGTCTTTTTCATCTGTAACCGCAGGAGGTGTGTAAATAATGATGTTTACAGGAAGGCGGGTACTATTTATGCAGCCATTGTTAGAGGCTTCGGCATAATAAGTAGTATTTGTTGTGATTGTCGGTGTAGAAAAATTATTACCCGTAAAGATACTCGTAGTTCCTATTTCTGTTGTGAACCAACTTATTGTGCCAATATTTGAACTCGCCTGTAAAGTTACGTTGCCGGTCCCACATCTGGATATGGTTGTATTAGTGGCAATCGGGGTGCTTGGAGTTGGGTTTATGGTAACAGTAACAGCTTTTCTTTTAGTTTCACAACCCGGATCTGCATAGTAGGTTTTTGTCGTATTTAAAATTGGAGTAGTAAAACTGTTTCCTGTTGCTAACGAGGTTCCGCCAGTAGGAACATCATACCAATTAATGACAATTCCGGTTGTTGGTGCTGTGGTAATAGTAAAACTTCCCGAATCACAAATCGGTGCCGGGATAAGAGGTTTGACTTCTGGAATAGTAATTTTTGTACTGGCTGCAATCTGTAAGGGGAGTTCGCCTGGCATTCCTCCATATTCAACAACAAATCCTTTTGGCTGATAAGGGTCGCCGGAAGTTAATGATCCTGTATTTGATAAATCATTCCACGCTCCTCTGGTGCCTGTTCCAGGTTGCGTTATGTGTGCATAATCCTCATCTCCCTGATTGTTTGGTTCGCCATTATTCCAAAAAGTATAATTCATAACCGTACCTGCTTCCGGTCCTGTAACCCATTTCCAGGTACCTTCACTTTCAGCATCACTGCCACCAATCCAACCTGTTCCAGATGCCTGCTCTCCAATTAATTGGGCTTCATCGGCAGCCAATATAGTTGCAAGATATCCTTTAAGGCCATAATAAGTGCTTGCTTCAGTAGCAGTTTTTGCGGCAGTCCAGGTAATTCCAACGCTGGGAACGAATAAATAGTAATGTTGTGTGGAGGGCAGATAATTGGCCTGACCAATAGTAATAGAAAAAGTCCTGGTTCCGGAAGCATCAGCTGATGGATTGGAAAAAACAACATCTTTTACAGCAGCTTCAAAATCCGAATATAAAATATCAATGCCTGAAGGACTGAATAGTTTTAATTTTCCGGCAACAGGATCCCAGTTTGTTATGATTTTGGGGTGTGAGGATTGGTTTGAAAGTTCCAGTTTGTCTGAACCCCCGGAGTATCCTGATGAAATCTGAATATAGACTGCCTGTGTTCCCGTTTCTGAAGGGTCGTGATTAATCTGTATGCTTGTTACAATGTTTATTGTAGTTTGTGGACAGTATAACTGATCTCCCGATGCTATAAGAACAGGAGGGTCAATGGCAGCTAAATCTTTTTTTGCAGATTTTACAGTGTCATTTGTAGTATGTGCGATGTTTTTGTTAAAAATATTATTTTTTTCTCGCGCATATGAGGAATGAAAATTTAAAACAAAAAATATAATTGATATTATTGCAAAACTGATATTTTTCATTTCATAAAAGTATCAATTTTATAACGATAAAAAAATATATTTCTACTTAGGCCAGTTTAGCTTTTGAAATAAATCCCAAACAACAATTCCGGCACTGACAGAAATATTTAAGGAATGTTTTGTTCCTAATTGAGGAATTTCGATGCAGCCGTCGCAGAGTGCAACAGCTTCCTGTGCAACACCATAAACTTCATTTCCAAAAACCAATGCATATTTTTGATTTTTACTGACTTTAAAATCCTGAAGAAAAACTGCGCTTTCAACTTGTTCAATCGCAAGAGTCAGGACGTTTTCTTTTTTTAGGTTTTCTATAACTTCCAGTACATTTTCATGATGTTCCCAGGTTACCGTTTCGGTAGCGCCAAGGGCTGTTTTATGAATTTCTTTATTGGGAGGAGTAGCTGTAATACCGCACAAGATTATTTTTTCAATCAAAAAAGCATCTGCTGTTCTAAACACAGATCCAATATTGTGTAAACTGCGAATGTCATCCAATACTAAAATCAGAGGTGTTTTTTCAGATTCTTTAAAATCTTCAATTGATTTTCGGTCTAATTCGCTATTTTCAAGTTTTCTCATTTGGGTTGAATTCAGGTCATAAAAAAAGCTTCCAAAGATAAGGAAGCTTTTTCAATTATTTTAGATTGTTTTTCAGATTAGCTTTTTACTGGATCTGGTAAAACAGTACCTTTAATTGTAAGTACTTTTGTTGGTTGTCCTTCAGCATTAGAAGTAACCGTTACCGTTTTTGTAAAAGCACCAACTCTGTCAGTAGCATATTTTACACCAATAATACCTTTAGCACCCGGAGCGATTGGCTCTTTTGGTGTAGTTGGTACAGTACAACCACAAGATCCCTGCGTGTTAGTAATGATAAGTGGCTTAGTTCCATTGTTTACAAAAACAAATTCACGTTTCCCGTCAGCATTGTGAGCAACAGTTCCGTAGTCAATTGTTTCAGTTTCAAAAGCCATTCCTGCTCCTTCTACTTTAGCAACTTTAGCTTTTTTAGCACTTTGAGCATTAGAAGCTGTAATTCCAACTACAGCCAGCATAACGAATAAAATTATTTTTTTCATCTTTTTTAAAGTCTTTTTTAATTATGAACAAATCTATATAAAATTCTTATATCTGCACTTAAAAAAATCTTAAATTATTTTAATTTTTCCAGCTCTTCGATATTCCTTGAAAATATTATAAATTCGCTGTCATAAATTTTTCATTTAAAATATAATAATTTGGCAACGAAAGAGAAAGTGGTGAAGGAAACACCTTTAATGAAACAGTACAATGAAATCAAGAGAAAATATCCTGATGCATGTTTGCTTTTCAGAGTAGGGGATTTTTATGAAACCTTTGGTGAAGACGCCATCAGAGCTTCTAAAATTCTGGGTATAACACTAACAAAACGAGGTGCGGGTTCTGAAACCGAAACAGCTTTGGCAGGTTTTCCGCATCACTCTATTAATACCTATTTGCCAAAATTAGTAAAGGCAGGGCTTCGTGTAGCAATTTGTGATCAGCTTGAAGATCCGAAAATGACCAAAACAATCGTGAAACGAGGCGTTACGGAGCTTGTAACTCCCGGGGTTTCCTTAAATGATGAGGTTTTACAGTCTAAAACAAATAACTTTTTGGCATCTGTTTATTTTGCTAAAAACAATATAGGGATTTCCTTTTTGGATGTTTCCACAGGAGAGTTTTTAACGGCTCAGGGAAATGCGGAATACATTGATAAATTATTGCAGAATTTCAATCCAAGTGAAGTTCTGGTTCCCAAGAATAATAAAGGAGATTTCAAAGATGCTTTCGGCGATGATTTTCATAGTTTTTATCTGGAAGACTGGATTTACAAAGAAGATTATGCCTTAGAAACTTTAACCAAACATTTTCAGACTGTTTCTCTAAAAGGTTTCGGTATTGAGGAATTGAAGGAAGGAGTTGTGGCTTCTGGTGCAATTTTGTATTATTTATCCGAAACACAGCACAATCGGGTACAGCATATTACAGCAATTCAGCGTATTGCAGAAGATGCCTACGTCTGGATGGACCGTTTTACAATTCGAAATTTAGAATTATACCACAGCTATAACCCAAATGCGGTTACACTTTTGGATGTGATCGACAGGACACTTTCGCCAATGGGAGGACGTTTGTTAAAACGTTGGCTGGCCTTACCGTTAAAAGACAGTAATAAAATAAAAAGCCGTCATGATGTGGTTTCTTATTTGAAATCAAATCAGGAGGTTTTACATAATATTCAATATCAGATCAAGCAGATTTCGGATTTGGAACGTTTGATTTCTAAAATTGCCACAGGAAAAATTTCACCCCGTGAGATTGTTTATCTGAAAGAATCCCTTGATGCTATTATTCCAATTAAGACTCTCGCGCTTCAAAGCCCGCAGGAAGCAGTAAAGGTTATCGGGGACAGTCTGCATTCTTGTGATTTATTAAGGGAGAAAATTAAAACGACTTTAAATCAGGATGCTCCGGTTGCAATTGCAAAAGGAAATGCAATTGCAAAAGGAATCAGCGAGGAGCTGGATGATTTACGTGCAATTTCTACATCCGGAAAAGAATATTTGGAAGGAATTGAAAAAAGAGAGTCTGAGGCAACAGGAATCTCCTCTTTAAAAATTTCATTCAATAATGTTTTTGGATATTATATTGAAGTTAGAAATACACATAAAGATAAAGTGCCTGCCGAATGGATCCGTAAGCAGACTTTGGTAAATGCAGAACGTTATATTACCGAAGAATTGAAAGAATACGAAACCAAGATTTTAGGTGCTGAGGAAAAAATTCATAAAATTGAGACCGATCTTTTTGATCAATTAGTAGCCTGGATTGCAACTTATATTAAGCCCGTTCAGATGAATGCTTATCTGGTGGCTCAATTAGACTGTTTGTGTTCGTTTACGCAACTGGCTGTAGAAAATCAATATGTATGTCCGGAAATCGATGAAACGTTTGAGTTAGAAATCAAGAACGGAAGGCATCCTGTAATTGAGAAACAATTGCCTGTTGGTACTCCTTATATTGCTAATGATGTTTTTTTAGACAGAGAGACGCAGCAGCTTATTATGATTACCGGACCGAATATGTCTGGTAAGTCGGCTATTTTAAGGCAAACCGCCTTGATTGTATTGTTGGCTCAGATGGGAAGTTTTGTTCCTGCAGACAGTGTCAGAATGGGGATCGTTGATAAAATTTTTACGAGAGTAGGAGCCTCGGACAATATTTCGATGGGAGAATCTACTTTTATGGTTGAAATGAATGAAACGGCTTCTATTTTGAATAATATTTCAGATCGGAGTTTAGTATTGCTGGATGAGATCGGAAGAGGTACGAGTACGTATGACGGAATCTCGATTGCCTGGGCTATTGCTGATTTTTTGCATGAGCATCCCTCAAAACCAAAAACACTGTTCGCAACGCATTATCACGAGTTAAATGAAATGACCGAATCGCTGCCAAGGATCCAGAATTATAATGTTGCCGTAAAAGAATTAAAAGATACAGTTCTTTTTATCCGTAAGCTTGTAAAAGGGGGAAGTGCCCATAGTTTTGGAATTCATGTTGCAAAAATGGCTGGTATGCCTCAGATTGTAATTTTGAAAGCGCAGAAGTTATTAAAGAAATTAGAGAAGAATCATTCAAGCGATGCTTTAAACGGAATAAAAGCTGCCAATGATGAAATGCAAATGAGCTTCTTTAATCTGGATGACCCACTATTGGAAGAGATAAAAGAAGAAATAATGAGTCTTGATATAAACGCGATTACACCGGTTGAGGCACTAATGAAGCTGAATGAGATTAAAAGAATGCTGGTAAAGAAATAATTTTAATATTTAAAGTTTAGGTTATCAGAAAGTTATAAAA
>JBDTNT010000388.1:0-4729 GCA_039933615.1 Flavobacterium sp.
CTGCGCAGATGGTACTGCAGTTATGTGGGAGAGTATGTCGTCGCCTTTCTTTTAAAAACCCTATCCATAATTGGTTAGGGTTTTTATTCTTTTTCTATAATTATAGAATAGGTACCTTAGCTCAGATGGTAGAGCAATGGACTGAAAATCCATGTGTCCCTGGTTCGATCCCTGGAGGTACCACAATAATGCTCGGATGGTGAAATTGGTAGACACGCTGGACTTAAAATCCAGTGAACAGCAATGTTCGTGCGGGTTCAAGTCCCGCTCTGAGTACTAAAAAACTTCAATTGGCTACGCTAATTGAAGTTTTTTTTTTATAATAAAATTAAATATTTATTTCTTCTGAATCATTTCCATTTTAAAAGTTAATTTATAAAAATAGGAATAGAAAAATCCCTCCCAATATCATTGGGTCTAACCATTATCAGGAAATTGTTTTCAGAAATAGGATAGATATTGTATGAAGTACTTAAAAACTCTGAAAGATTGCAGATCCCTTTCTTTAATAATACCAATTCCTATTTGTAATTCTGGAAATGAAATTTGTTTTTTATTTATCTTTAACCTTTTTAGTTTGCGAAAAAGTGTTCAATACCGGTTCAGGATATCCCACATCAGGCAGCAAATCAGTAGATAAGAGGTTAATTGAATGTTTATAATATTTTACCCGCCCTTGCTTCTGATGATCTTTGAAAGCAAGATTATTTTCCATGCAAAGAATAGGCTCTTTGATATTCTTAGCCTCTAATTGAATAATATAATATAAATTGCGATTTCGTTTTATAACGCATTGGCTAAATTCTATTCTCGCTTCAACTACTGTTGCATTGTAGGAATTACCACCTACAGTAGTGTACACCACATTCTGTCCTTTTCTAAATTTCATCTTTCTTTTACATTAAGGCTTTTATTACAAAAACTAACAGCACTGTTTTGGCTTAGAAGCACTGTTTACTCTACAACAATGTAGTAACAAATTATTTTTCCTGCACCCCGTATTTATACCTGTTTTACAACTAATCTTTTGTGATGCTTTTTGAAAGAAAATTACGGTATTTATAATCTATTAATATGTTCATCTTTTGAGATTTAAAATCTTTCAATTCATGACCGCTAAAAGCGATATCTCTTGTCAACATTGGATATTTTGTTTTGAAAAGATTGTATGCCGCAATTTTGCCACAAATTTAAAAAGACCATTTTTACAACCTCTTATTTCTGAGGTTGAAAATAAACAGCCCTTAACTTTTTGTAGCAAAAAAGGCAGCAACTTCAAGTAAAGGTAACAGAACAGCACAAGTTTCTAATCAAAATTGGTTAGCTCCCATTTTGATAATAGTTGTTTGCGGTAGTGTTTTTACTCGCTGTTCTTGTCTATTAGATTTGCCATATTTTTATTGAATGCTGAAAGTTTGCTATCTAAAGTAGCGAAAAACTGTAGGTCAGTATTTTCTATTTCAATTAGTACTTTTTGTAAAACGACTCCACCGTCTGATGTCAGTCGAATGGTTTTGTCCCTTGTGTCAGTTTCGCGTTCTTGTGGTGTTATGAAACCTTTTTCTTCCAAAGTCCGCAAGACTTTTGATACCATCATTCTGTCTGCATTACTTTGGTTGGCAATGTCAACTTGTGTAACAGCATTATTCTTTTTTGAAAGCCGGGCTATACACGAGAACAATAAGTAAATGTTTTTTGATTTTAATTTAATAAAAGTTTTTATTTATCTGATAGATTGTTTCTTTCACAATCTGGATAAGCTTAAATCCAATTTGTTTATATCTGAATTGTGAAATAAAACGGCAGGTTGAACAGGAATTGCAATAGTTCTGTCTGAATATTTTTTGTATTCATTGCTTAAAATTATTCCAATCAAGCCCTAATCCGTTTCGGGTACTAATATTCGAAGCTAAGTGAAATAATAAAGACAGTATTCCATTACATGTTGATTGATTGCTTAGATTTGTATTAAGCACCATTAAAACTTTTTAGAATGCCGATAATTGAACAATCAGAATATAACTTTCCTTTTATTATTTATCGTAATAGGCACATTTCTACTATTTACGCTGCTTTGTTTAAAAGTTTTGAAGTTCCGGGATACACAAGAGAAAAACAGGAGTTAAATGATGGGGATTTTATAAATATAGATTTTATAATAAATGATTCTAAAAAAGCAGTCATTTTGTGCCATGGTTTAGAAGGGGATTCGCGCAGTACTTATAATAATAGCTGTGCAACTTATTTTCATCAGAAAGGTTTTTCAGTTTTCGCTTGGAACAATCGCACCTGTGGAGGAGAGATGAACCGCCTTCCGAGACTTTATCATCACGGTGCAGTTGATGATCTTGATGATGTGGTGCAGTTTGTTTTACAAAAAGGATTCGAAGATGTGTATTTGATTGGATATTCAATGGGAGGTGTTCAGCTTTTGAATTATTTAGGCTGGAAAAAAATGGATGAGCGTATAAAGGCTGCAGTCACGATTTCAGTGCCAACTCATATCGCAACTAGTGCTGCTGTACTTAAAAAAGGCTTTAACAGGGTTTATTTAAAGAATTTTACAATTGACATTAAAAGAAAGCTGAAATACAAAGCAGCCCAATTTCCTGATTTTATAAACCGTGATCAGATTGATAAAATTTCTTCTTTTGATGAAGTCGATGAGTATTTTACAGCACCCCTGCATGGATTTGTCAGCCGGGATGACTATTATCACCGAGTTTCTCCTGAATTTTCCCTTAAAGACATTACCACTCCAGTTCTAATTATTAATTCACTTGACGATCCTTTTTTAGGTGAAAGATGCTATCCCAGAGCCATAGCCCAAGACAGTGCTTATGTTTATCTGGAAACTCCAAAATATGGAGGACATTGTGCTTTTCCCCTTCGTAATTCAATTTATTCCTATGCAGAGAAAAGAGCTTATGAGTTTTTTGAATCCTGTAAGCCTGCAGAGATTATTAAGTAAAACGGGAAAATCAGACAGTAATAAGTTAATTATAAATAGAATGATGAGTCAGTTAATGACGAGTTAACAGCAATAAATTTGCTAATAACCATCAATTATATTTTTATTCTCAAGCTCCACCCTGAATTTACCCCAAAAAGGATTGTCTGCCATCAGTGAATGTCCAATTACTATAATATAATTTCCTTTTTGCTTCAGGTCGATTTTTAAATCCATTCCAAAGGGGCCGTCCGAAGTTTTATCTGGAAAAATAATCTGGTTGAAACGGATGTTTCCCTTGCCCGTAGTGGGAACAATCCTGGCTTTCAATTCTCCGGTATTTTCATTTGTAAATTTGACGTATATTTTCGAATGAATGGAATCTAAGGTCCCTTCAGCTATAAAAAAACCTTTCTCATTCTTAAAACGCATAAGTATTGTATCGCCAATTTGTTTGTTTTCTTCTTTGTTTTTCTCTGTAAGATTTGGAACTGAAGTGTTATTTGGAACTGAAGTGTTAACAGTAGCGTTCTTGTTTTCTTTTTGCTGACATGAAAAAAAGATAATTGATAGTAAAAGCATTAAAAAATTTTTCATAACTGTGTTTTTAGTATAGTATCTCAAAATTACTTTTTTTATAGGATGTTTTGTTATATAATAACATTTGGATTTTATATCGCTATATAACTTTTATCTTTCCAAATGCTAAAATCCTTGTTTAACTACTTTTTAAATCAGTACTAATTGATGCCGGGATTTTGCCACAAAGCTTTTGAGCGGTTTACAAATATTAAAAAGTGAGGTAAAATAAAAAAACCTGCGAATCCAAGGACTCGCAGGTTTTATATAATTTTTGGTTTTTGAAAAGTTTGATAATGTTGTCCTTTTTACTTCTTTTAATGAAATTACTTAATTTCTAATGCCGGTGCATCAGAAAAATTTGCTTTCAACTCTTCAGGTAAGTAAGGTCTGCCTCCGCTTGCAGGTACACAAGTACCTGTAAATATGGCTGAAGCCATTATTTTTCCATTTTTTATCATTGATTGTTTAAAATGCAATTTCGGAAGACCTTGAGCGTCTGTAAAAACAGCACAGGTCACATCAAAATTATCATCCTTTTTAAGTGAACGTATAAATTTTATACTATACTCGGATAAAACCATAAATACACCATTTTCGGCTTGTTGTACAAAATCAAAACCCAACACTTCTTTAATGAAATCATGGCGGCACTCTTCCATATAAAAAGGATAGTATAATCCATCCATAATGCCTTGAACATCTATATGTCCTTCTGCAACAGTGTAATTTTTTGAGTATTCCATAGGTTTTTAATTTGTGATATTTATAAAATATAAATAAATACAACGCAAGATATTTATAAATATTTTTGTGATCTAATTATATAGGGTGATATTTTAAAACTGGAAATAAATAAAGGAACCTTCGCTTACCTATCGATTAGAAAAAAGAAGAAGAGTTAATAAGACTCAAATCTTATTTATAAGTGTGATGTAAGGAATCAACTCTATTCATTAAATAAGCTATAAAAAACCAATGCTAAACTAATTAGTTTAGCATTGGTCACCAGGTAATGTTGATGATACAAATTGCGTATCATTTTCAACAATAAAAGTTATTTCATTAAGCTGATATTGGTTAAACCACTGTTTGAAAGAATTTCAGTACCCACAATAAAAGCAGAATCATCTGATGCTAAATACACAGCTGCATTTCCAATATCAGACGGAAGGCCTTGTCTGCCTACAGGCGTAATAT
>JBDTNT010000389.1:0-6994 GCA_039933615.1 Flavobacterium sp.
TTTTTTTATTCGTTTTCGTCCAGATTTTCATTAAAAGCCGATGGTAGTAAAGTTGGAATAAACTTAATTAAAATCGGTAATAATAAACTTCCGCCCGGAAGTAAAAATATGGTTAGTGACGGAATCGTTTTACAGATATCCAAAAGTTGTTTTTTTACTTTTTTCTTTTCTTTGGCATCCAGATCTCTTGTTGTAGAAGTAGCCAGAAGAATCATTAATTCCTTACTCTGAATTATTTCCTTAACTAATCTGTTTTTGTTTCTCACGATCAGTTTTACAACCGTATGCGTCATCTGATCATAAAAGTGCTTTACCGGATTTGAATAGTTAAAATACGGAATTTTCTTTTTATGAGTAGTAATAAACGTGTTAGTTGTATCGATGCTTTTTGTTACAAAATCATCCGAAACCCCCATCATTGATCCTAATGAATACAGAAAATAAGCTTCCTCGTTTTCGACAACGCCATCACTCCACAACGCCATACCGGCCATATCGATTAAGTAATATTGTTCTAGTTTATTATTGAAATAATCCAATTGGAGTGTTTCCAGTGTATCAACTGTGACTTTTGAAAATTTTGAATATCGGATAGAAGCTTCAAAAAGTTTAATCAGCAAATCATCATGTTGTGATTTAGCTGTTTTGGTTTTTAAGGCTAAAGCTACGATACCAAGAACAGTTTCCTCAATTCTCTTTAAATATTTTTCAGGAATTTCACCATGTACCAAATATTGCCTGAAAGCCAAAACATCAATAAACAACAAAGCATTGGTTACCAGATGTGAAAAGTTTTTACTGATAATGCTGTCATTTGTCTGGACTCTCTCATCGATTATGTTTTCTAAAGCTAAAGATGGAGTATCTTTTGGGAGTAAAATTTTAAACAGATTAAATCCTTCCGGACTCATTTCTTTGTAGAATTTTAAGACTTCGGTAATAAAATTGTTTGGCTCAGAGCTTCTTTTTTCTAAGCAAAAAACATTGTATAAAGTATTTAAAAGGGCGACTTTAGAAATCTCGGTTTTAAACCAGCCTTTTATCGGAACAGGAATTTGTGAATCAATAGATATGATGTGGCCATAGATAAAGCCAGTTTCTCTAACCTTAAAATAAAACGAGTCTACAGTCTCAAAAGGAATTGCTTCTGAAAACTTTTGTTCACTAAAAAATTTATCTATCCAGCCTGATGCCGATGCGTTAATCATTAACTTTAATTTGAGGATACAAAGCTATATCTTTTTCCCGTTAAGATTAGTTTTTAAATGAAATAACCACTAGATTTTGTGAAAAATAGTGGTTATGACGTTTTTTATTTAATGATTCCTGAACAGGCAACTCTTGCTCCTGCATTACCAGCCGGTTGAGAGGTAAAATCATCCGTTCCCTGATGCACGATTAAACCTTTTCCTAAGATGTTTTTGGTTTCATCTTCACAGCCGATACACCATTCGTCAGTAGTCATTGTGATAGTTCCGTTACCTTTATCGTCTGCAGTAAAGTTTCCAATATCACCTTTGTGATATTCTCCAACTCCCCATTTCCCATGTTTTTTAAATGTAGGATTCCAGTGTCCTCCGGCAGAACTTCCGTCTGCAGCAGTACAATCTGATTTTTCATGGATATGAATGGCATGAACGCCCGGTTGTAAACCAGCCATTTTTGCAACAAATGTTACTTTACCGTTTTTTTCCGTAAAAGTGGCCGTTCCTGTTACGGTACTATTGCTTTTTGGTTCTAATACAATGGTTAAAGTTTTTGCATCACTTGATTTTGTACTTGTTTTACAGCCAATGATTAAGGCTGTAATTATAGCGAAAGAGACGATTAATTTTTTCATTTGAGAGGCTTTTAAATTTTATAATAAGTAAATTTAACATAAAATGTCTGAATTAATTGACTTTAGAAGTTAAAAAAAACCAAAATTGCGGGTTTTAATAAAAGTCTTTTTTAAATTTAATAACAAAAAAGGTTCTTAAATTAGCTATGAAATAGCAATTATTTTAAACTTAATCACTGCTAAAATATATTTGTATGAGTATGAAAATATCATTTTTAATAGTGCTGTTTTCTTTTTTAATTTTTCAGGGTTTTGCACAGGAAAAAACAAAAAAAGAACTGAAAGCACAAAGGGAACTTCAAAAACAAAAAGAAATCGAAAGTCTGATCAATTCAAGAAATTTTGTTTTTGATGCAGAGAAAGCCAATCCTTTAGGGTACAGGATGATGATTCTGGATTACAATACCTACACTATAAAGGTTGATGAGGCGAACGTAGTCTCTGATCTGCCTTATTTTGGTCGTGGTTATAATATACCATACGGATCTTCTGACGGTGGAATGAAGTTTGAAGGGAAGCCGGAAAACTTTACAATTGAAAAAGTGAAAAAAAGATATATTATAAAAATGATTGTAAAAGGAAAGAATGATGTTTATAATCTTTTGTTTTCCGTTTTTTCTGATGGAGGAACAAGTGTATCTATTACCAGCAATAACCGGGCATCTATTTCTTATGACGGAAATATCAGGGCTCCAAAAACAGAGGAGAATAAAAAATAGAATTTCAATAGGTTTATTTTTTATAAATTAGCAACGGCCGTTATTTTAAGAATAACGGCCGTTGATTTTTTAAGTAGAAATGATTTATTGAGCTGTTTTAACTTCATAAATTGTGTTTACCATTCCGTTATGTGGTGTGTCTAAAGTAAGTTCCCAGAACATAATTCCGCCTAATTTTTTAGATTTTACATATTCTGTTTTTGCTTTTATAGAAACTAAATCATCTCCGGTAGCAAAGGTTTTTGTTTTTTCATTGTACCAGTAAGGAGCTTTTGCTTTATCATCCCAGAAATATTTCCATCCGTTTGCTTCTGTATAAGTTGTGGCAAAATCTTTAAAAGAAACTCCTTCAATGTGCTCACCGGCCTGATATAAACCGTTGTTTACATTTTCTACATTCTTCCAGGTTCTGGTATAAAATGCACCGCCAATAATTAATTTTTCAGCAGGAACTCCTTGTTTTATTAAATATTCAACAGCTCTGTTTGTTGATTCTTCATTTTTATTAGTGCTGTATAATGGGGTATGATGTCCGGTAACTTTAGAATAACCGTTTACCAAATCATAACTCATAATGTTTACACGATTTACCAAAGGAGCTACTTTTTTCCACTCAATAGATTCGTTCAGATATTTCTGGAAACCTCCCGCAGCAAAACTTAATTCGTAGTTTTTCCCCAAAGTACTACGTAAGATTTTGATTAATTCGGTAAAGTTAGTTTTATCGGCAGGTTGAAATAAATGCCCAGGAAGCCCTTCAATAGCAGGATACTCCCAATCCAGATCCAGACCGTCTACTTTAAAATACGTGCTCACTTCTTTTACAGAATTAGCAAAAATCGCTCTTCCTTCCGCTGTTGAAAAAGCAGCAGAACAAGGCTCGCATCCGCCCCAGCCACCAAGGGATAAAACAATTTTTAGTTGTGGATTTGATGCTTTTAGAGATACCAAATGTTTAATTGTAGTAGAATCTTTTGGAGAATCAACACTAAGTTTTCCCTCTTTTAAATGACAAAAACTAAAGATAATCTGATTCAATTTGTTGACTTCATAGTCGTTGATTAGTTTGTCATCGCCAGTGTAGTAAGCAATGATCTCCATTTTTTTATTTTTTTGAGCGAAAGTATTGGTGATACCAAAGCACAATAAAAATAAAGCAATTAGATTAATTTGTTTCATTATTATATTTTTTGAGTTTTTAGAACGCTAAATATAAAACTTTTAAAACTAAATCAGGATATCAATTTTACCTCATTATATCCTAAAATGTTACATTTTTGTTGCAATATGAAGTTAAAAACAAAAAAATAAACCCGTACTGTTTCGGACAAGTACGGGTTTAAACAAATTAAAAGCTAAAAACTATTTTATATTAGAAGCAGTAATCATTTTCTGCTACTAATTTATTTGTAATCGTTTCTCTTAATGCCACTACATTTGGCATGTTTGTGTATTTTGTAAAACGTTTTAAACCCATTAACATCATACGTTGTTCGTCACCTTCAGCAAAAGAAACAACACCTTCTTTTCCTTTTTGGTTTACGATATCTACCGCTTTGTATAAGTATAATTTTGCCATAGCAATTTGCTCTTGTACTTTAGCCTCACCTTGATTTTTGGCCAATTTCTCCGTTCTGAGAATAGTACTTTCAGCCATGTAGATTTCAATTAAGATATCAGAAGCAGCCATTAATAACTGTTGGTGAGAATCTAAATCCGGACCATATTTTTGAACAGCACTACCGGCAACCATTAAGAAAACTTTTTTCAGGTTGGCAACGATTGCTTTTTCTTCAGCGAATAATTCAGAGAAATCAGGAGTATCAAAAGATGGAATTCCCATTAATTCTTCAGAAACTTTCATAGCTGGTCCTAGTAAATCGACATGACCTTTCATCGCCTTTTTAATCAACATGCCAACAGAAAGCATTCTGTTAATTTCGTTAGTTCCTTCGTAAATTCTCGCGATACGGGCATCTCTCCAGGCACTTTCCATTGGAGTGTCTTCTGAGAATCCCATTCCGCCAAAAATCTGAATTCCTTCGTCAGCACAAGCTTGTACGTCTTCAGAAACAGCCACTTTCAAGATAGAACATTCGATAGCATATTCTTCAACACCTTTCAATTCTGCTTCCTGGTGAGAAGTTCCTTCAGCTTCACGATCAGCAATTCTGTCTTCGATGTTTTTAGCAGCTCTGTATGAAGCACTTTCTCCGGCATAAGCATTAGTTGCCATTTCAGCTAATTTAGAACGGATAGCTCCAAAAGAAGAAATAGGAGTGTTGAACTGAATTCTTTCGTTAGCATATTTCACAGCGTTTGAAGTAACTCTACGTTGTGCATCCAGACAGGCAGCAGCCAGTTTAATACGACCAACGTTTAAAGCATTCATTGCAATTTTGAAACCGTTTCCTCTTTCAGACAACATGTTTTCAACAGGAACTTTTGTATCGTTGAAGAAAACCTGACGCGTAGAAGAAGCACGAATTCCTAATTTATGCTCTTCTTCATTCATTGAAATTCCGTTAGCCGGATCATTTTCAACGATGAAACCTGTAATGTTTTTATCATCTCCAATACGGGCAAAAACGATGAAAACGCTGCAGAAACCTGCATTCGAAATCCACATTTTTTGTCCTGTAATTTTATAATGAGTTCCGTCTTCAGATAAAACAGCTTTAGTTTTTCCAGAGTTAGCATCAGATCCTGCGCCTGGCTCAGTCAGGCAATAAGCCCCAAACCATTCTCCGGAAGCCAATTTAGGAACGTATTTTTTCTTTTGTTCTTCAGAACCATAAAGTGTAATTGGCATAGTTCCAATTCCTGTATGTGCACCAAAAGCAGTTGAGAAAGAACCGGTTGCCCCAGAAATGTAGTCACAAACTAGCATTGTAGAAACAAATCCCATTCCTAATCCGCCATATTCTTCAGGAACTGCCACTCCAAGAAGTCCAAGTTCACCCGCTTTACGCATAGAAGCTTCAGTGTACGCATAATCTTTCTTTTCAAAACGATCTTTATGTGCCCATAATTCTTTGTCTACGAACTCTTTTACTGAGTCACGCATCATTAATTGCTCTTCCGAAAAATCTTCTGGTGTAAAGACATCTTCGCATTTTGTTTCTTTAACAAGGAATTGTCCTCCTCGTGTAACATCTTTTTGGATTGTATCTGCCATTTGTTTTTGTTTTTAAATCAAAGATGAAAGAATCAAGAAGAAAGATTGTTGTCTAACTTACTAATGAAACCTGTGGTCATCTTTTGAAATTCAATTATTTTGTTTTCTATTTTTTCTGTTTGTTCTTTTGGTAAATATTCATTTTGAAAAGCAATCAATAATTGAGTCTGCAATTCAAAAGAAGATCCTAAACTTATATTCAAATAATGTTGAAAATGTTTGTTTCCTCTGTTTGACCCTTCCGCAATATTAGAAGGCATTGAAACGGAGCAGCGATTCATTTGACTTGATAAACTATAAGTTTCCATTTTTGGAAAAGTGGAAGTTAGTTTATAAATATCATTTGTAATTTCCATCGCTAAAATCCAAATTTTCAAATTTTTAAAATTGTGTCTCATGTTTTTTGAGGTAAGATAAGAAACTACGAATTAAAAAGTAAGTTTTATACTACTTTTTAAAAAACTTCATTTGAAATATTTTATCCATTCCAAATTTCAAGTCTTTATTCTTGCCTCTTTTCTCTCCTCAAAAAAAAAATCTACAACACCTCGTAAATCCCAGCAGAACCTTGTCCGGTTCCTACACACATACTTACGATTCCGTATTTGTTACCTCTGCGTTTCATTTCGTCAAATAACTGAACAGAAAGTTTAGCTCCTGTACAACCCAGAGGATGCCCTAATGCAATTGCACCACCGTTTACGTTTACGATATCAGGATTTAATCCTAATTCACGAATTACAGCTAATGATTGAGATGCAAAAGCTTCGTTTAATTCAACCAGGTCAATATCTTTTAATTCTAAACCAGCTTGTTTCAATGCTTTCGGAATAGCTTTTACCGGACCGATACCCATAATTCTAGGCTCAACCCCGGAAGAAGCAAAGTTTACTAATCTGGCAATTGGCTCAAGGTTTAATTCTTTTACCATATCCTCGCTCATGATTAAAACAAAAGCAGCTCCATCACTCATTTGAGAAGAATTCCCTGCCGTTACACTTCCGTCAGCAGCAAAAACAGGTCTTAGTCCAGACAATGCAGCAACAGATGTTCCGGCTCTTGGACCTTCGTCTTGTTTTACAACGTATGATTTAGTTTCTTTTTTACCATTTTCATTGATGAAAGTCTGATCCACAGTAATTGGAACGATTTGTTTGTCAAATTTTCCTTCTGCCTGCGCTTTCAATGCTTTCATATGAGAATTGTAAGCAAACTCATCCTGATCTTCTCTTGAAATTTTATATTGGTTGGCAACCG
>JBDTNT010000390.1:0-5227 GCA_039933615.1 Flavobacterium sp.
GCGATAAAATTTATTTGAAAGTAAAAGGAGATAAGGATTTTTATTCGTTTTATTATTCCGTGGATGGTAAGAAATTTAATTTCTTAAGTAAGATAAACGTTTGGTATCTGAGTTCTGAAACCAATGGCGGTTTTACAGGTGTATATGTTGGATTATATACCACATCTGAAAATAAAAACACTAAAGCTTATGCTGATTTTGATACGTTTATCTACAAACCGGAAAATTTAGATTAATATAGATTTAAAAGTGTTTTCCCTGTACATGGGATTATAAAACAAATTATAAGTATAATGATAAAAAAAGACAAAATGTTGTTTAGAAAAAAGATTTTGGTTGTTCAAATCCTTTTCTTTTGCAATTTATTACAGGCTCAAACGGCAATGATCAATGTTCAATCGAGGCATTTAACAAGTTTGAATGGGAAATGGAATGTATTGCCAGACCCAGGGAATATTGGGGGGTGGAAAAAATTCTGGATAGAACCAAAGCCTCAGAAAAAAACTGATTTCTTTGAATATTCTTTTAATGGTGCACCAGAATTGAATGTACCAGGAGACTTTAATTCACAGCTATGTGAACTCACTTTTTTTGAAGGGGCTGTTTGGTATAAAAAACAGGTCAATATTTCCAAGAAAAAAGATTCGAGGTTATTTCTGCATTTTGGAGCAGTCAATTATATTGCCGATGTGTATCTGAATGAAGAAAAACTTGGAAGCCATGAAGGAGGTTTCACGCCATTTCAATTTGAAATCACAGATAAAGTGAAAGAAGGTGATAATACAATAATTGTAAAAGTGGATAACCACCGTTTAGAGAATGGAATTCCTGGTAATGGTTATGACTGGTTGAATTATGGAGGTATTACTCGCGATGTAAATATTATTGAAACCCGAAATACTTACATTAACGATTATTCTATTCAGTTAAAAAAAGGCAGTTTGAATACTGTACTGGGCTGGATTCAACTAAACGGAGGGAAATTGAACCAAAAAATTATTGTAAAAATTCCGGAACTAAATATCGTTTATAAAACTAAAACTGATCACAGTGGTTATGCAAAGATTGAATTTTCTTCTCTTTTCAGTTTATGGTCTCCTTCGAGTCCTAAACTTTACAAAGTAATTGTTGAAAGTGAAACCGATTCTATCGTTGATGAAATTGGTTTCAGGAGTATTGAAGTTAAGGGAAGTGAAGTCTTGCTTAATAAAAAACCAATTTTTATTAAGGCTGTAAATATCCATGAAGAAAATCCATTAAAAAAATCCAGAGCATTTTCAATGGAAGATGCCAGGTTATTGTTGAATTCTGCCAAAGAATTAGGTTGTAATCTTGTTAGGCTGGCGCACTATCCGCATAGCGAAAATATGGTTAAAGAAGCCGAAAAAATGGGCGTAATGGTATGGAGCGAACTTCCAGTATATCAGAATATTAAATTTTCGGATAGTCTTGTTCCTAAAAAAATGGAGACCATGTTGCAAGAAATGATTAGCAGAGATAAAAACCGTTGTGGAGTTGTGGTCTGGAGTCTTTCCAACGAAACGTATTCCAGTACTCCAAATAGAGATAAGGCACTTATTGATTTGACTGAAAAATGCAAAGCAATAGATTCTTCCAGATTAGTAACTCATGTTATAAATACACAAGGCTATACTAATAACTCATTTAATGTTTGGGATACATTATATAACTATTCCGATTTAATTGCTATTAATGAATACATAGGTTGGTATGTTCCCTGGCAAGGAAAACCTTCGGAGACGAAATGGAAAGTAGATTTCCCTAATAAACCCGTGTTTATTTCTGAATTTGGCGGAGAGGCCTTATATGGAAACAAAAACGTTTCAACTGACCAAGCTGCTTATTGGTCTGAAGAATATCAAGAGCAGATTTATAAGGATCAGATAGAAATGTTTAAAACCATTCCTAATTTAATAGGTGTTTGTCCATGGATATTGTATGATTACAGATCATTAGGCAGGATGCATCCAGTGTATCAAAAAGGATATAATAGAAAAGGATTGATCTCTGAAAATGGAGAAAAGAAAAAGGCATGGTATATTATGAAGGAATATTATAAAGGAAAATGAGGAATTCAGTTTTAAAGCAAATAGTTTTGGCACTAGTTTTTCTTATTACGATAACTGCTAATCTTTCTGTTCAAAGCAAATTGATTGAAGTATGGAATGAGAAAGCGCCCGGTTCAATTCAAAATTCCAATTATAAGCAAATAATTATTCTTTGTATTACATAAAACTAAGAGATATTTCCAAGCCAACTATTGAAGTTTATCTTGTTTTTGCCGATAATAATTCTGGAACGGACATGTTGGTATGCCCAGAAGGCAGTTATTAAGGTGTTATTGGCAATCATTTAAAGTCGAAAGAACAGCTAGTTGTAAGACGGATTGTGACTTATTTAAATGTTGTTCTGGTTGATTATCCCAAGGTTTTTGAGAATGCACAACAACGAGCTCCGATTGATTGTTGGATTTGGGATGGTGTGCATCCAACTTCATTTGGCCATGAATTAATGGCTCGTGAGTAGATTAAGCTAGTTAATGAACAGTTGAAATTTCTAAAATGATATGCCTAATTATATGAATAAAATTAAAAAAACAAGTATTGCATTAGTTCTTTTATTTTCTACAAGTTTGTTGGCCCAAACAAGTTTTTATGTCGCTGCTGAAGGAAATGATACTAATAAAGGAACCACAAGTAAGCCTTTTGCTTCTATAAGTAAGGCTATAGCTGAAGGCCGAAAAATCAGTGGAAATGTGGATATATACCTCACAGGTGGAACTTATTATTTAGATCAGCCCATTGTATTTACATCAGAAGATTCTAGAAAAGAAAATGAAAAACTTACTATTAAAAATTTTGATAATCAGAAAGTGATAATTAGCGGAAGCGAAATTCTGAATTTGAAATGGAAACCATATAAAAATGGAATATGGCAAGCGAAAGTAACACAGGATATCATTTTTGATCAACTTTTCATCGACGGGCAGTTGCAACGAATGGCTCGCTATCCCAATTATGATCCAACGGCTCAATATTATGGAGGATTTGCCGCTGATGCCGTATCAAAAGAAAAAGCAAGCTTGTGGAAGTCACCCACAGGAGGTTATGTACATGCTTTACATTCTTCACTGTGGGGAGATTATCATTATCTCATTACAGGGAAAGATAAAAATGGAGAATTAACTCTTCAAGGAGGCTGGCAAAACAACCGACAAATGGGAATGCATAATGAGTACCGATTTGTAGAAAATATTTTTGAAGAATTGGATACTGTTAACGAGTGGTTTTATGATAAGAATACTAAAATTTTGTATTACTATCCTCCAAAACACCTTGATCTAAAAAAGGCAAAATCCGAAACTCCACAGATTTCACATCTTTTTGAATTCAGGGGTTCTGAGCTCAATCCTGTAAAAAACATTTCAATTGAAGGGATTACACTTACGCAAACGCTGCGCACGTTTATGGATAATAAAGAACCATTGTTACGAAGTGACTGGACTATTTACCGAGGAGGTGCCGTTTTTTATGATGGTGCAGTTAATTGTTCCCTCAAAAATTGTACACTTACCAATCTTGGTGGTAATGCAGTTTTTTTTAATAATTATAATCGTAATTGTGAGGTATCTGGATGCTTGATCTCAGAAATAGGTGCCAGTGCTTTTTGCTTTGTAGGTGATCCCAATGCAGTACGTTCCCCAAGTTTTCAATACTACCAGTATGTTCCGTTAGAAGAGATGGATCGTACTTCAGGTCCAAAAAACAATAATTATCCAGCGGATTGTAAGGTTTCTGATAATTTAATGTTCAATTTAGGTATGGTAGAAAAGCAGTCGGCTGGCGTGCAATTGTCCATGTGTCAAAGTATTACGATAAGCCATAATACAATTTATGATATTCCCAGAGCAGGTGTCAATGTAAATGAAGGTACTTGGGGCGGTCATATCATAGAATACAATGATATTTTTAATACCGTAAAAGAAACTGGAGATCATGGCTCGTTCAACTCATGGGGAAGGGACCGTTACTGGCATCCAGATAAAAAAGTGATGGATTCGATTGTTGAAAACAACTATAATTTGGCTCTGGCCGATGTGGTGAAGCCTATAATTATCCAAAATAACCGCATGCGTTGCGATCATGGTTGGGACATTGACTTAGATGATGGTTCTAGCAATTACATTATCCGTAATAATTTATGCTTAAATGGAGGTATTAAGTTACGTGAAGGAGTAAATAGAGTGGTTGAAAACAATATTTTAGTCAATAACACTTTTCATCCGCACGTGTGGTTTAAAAACTCTAATGATGTGTTTAAACATAATATTGTTTTCCAAGAATATGCCCCAATTCAAATTGATGCTTGGGGAAAAGAGACAGATTATAATGTTTTTCCAGATTTAGCTTCTCTAAAAGAAGCTCAGGCAAGAGGAACGGATCAACATTCTGTATATGGAAGTTTTGATTTCGTGAATCCTAAAGAAGGTGATTTTAGGCTAAAAGAAGGTTCGATAGCTTTTTCAGTGGGCTTCAAAAATTTTCCGATGAACAATTTTGGAGTCATTTCTACCAGATTAAAGGTTTTGGCTAAAAAAGTTAATATTCCTGAAATCATTGTTTTTAAAAAGAGTAATGATGATGAGGTAATAGATTTCTTGGGTGCAAAGGTGAAAAACTTAAATACCCTGGGAGAACGTTCTGCGACAGGAATGGACAATACTAGAGGAGTGCTGGTATTGGAAGTAGCAAAAACTTCTCCGTCAGCTAAGTTTTTACAGCCAAATGACGTGATTCTTACTTTTAATAACAAACAAGTAAATTCACTAAAGGATTTATTAGAAGCATACAGGTCACATAATAGCATGAAAACTGAAGTGGTTTTTTTTCGAAATCAGAAAGAAGAGAAGAAGTGGGTTGAATTGAAGGGTAAAAAATAAGGTTCTGTCGGATCTGCAAAAGATTTAAAAATCATCAAATGAATACCAAAGGTCATTGTTATCCTAAAGCTATTATTCTTCAGGCCGTCTATTTCAAGTTAAGATTTACATTGAGTTACAGGGATGTCGAGGAAATAATGAAAATGCGGGGAATACAAGTTGATCATGCCACGATTCAGCGCTGGGTATTTAAATTTTCTCCATTGATTGAATCTCAGATGAAAAAGAGAAAGAATAGAGTAGGAGTGAGCTGGAGGATGGATGAAA
>JBDTNT010000391.1:0-11599 GCA_039933615.1 Flavobacterium sp.
TAACCGGAACTTCAGAAGGTATTACAGCTTGTCAAATGGACATCAAAATTGACGGATTGAAATACGAAATCATGGAGCAGGCTTTGGCTCAGGCTCGTGATGGACGTTTGCATATCTTAGGGAAATTACTTGAAACTCTTGCAAAACCTAATGCAGACGTTAAAGAACATTCTCCAAAAATTATTACCAGAACTATTCCTGGAAACTTTATTGGAGCTTTAATCGGACCTGGAGGAAAAGTAATTCAGGAATTACAAAAAGCTACGGGAACAACTATCGTGATCAACGAAGTAAACGAAGAAGGAGTTATCGAAATCTTAGGTACAGATCCTGCAGGAATTGAAGCGGTATTGGCTAAAATTAAGTCAATTACTTTCAAACCACAAATGGGAGAAGCTTACGAAGTGAAAGTAATCAAAATGCTTGACTTTGGAGCTGTAGTAGAATATACTTCTGCACCAGGAAACGAAGTATTGCTTCACGTATCTGAGTTAGCTTGGGAACGTACTGAAAATGTTACCGACGTAGTAAATATGGGTGATGTTTTTGAAGTAAAATACCTTGGACTTGATCCAAAAACAAGAAAGGAAAAAGTATCAAGAAAAGCACTTATGCCAAGACCTCCACGTGAGGAGAAAAAAGAGTAATCAGATCTTAGTTTACTAAAGGTTTATTCATAGAAAACCCCAATTCATTTATTTGAATTGGGGTTTTTCGTTTAAAATATTAGCGTTTTTATTACATTTTAACACATTTTCGATTAGCATGTAATATTTTTTTAATACTTTTGAAATCACCAAAACAAAACCATAAAACCACCTAATATTTTGAAAAAACATCAAAATAAATCCATTTTCCTCATTTTATTTGGATTATTCTTAAACATTCACTCCGTACACAGTCAGACAAGCAGCGAGACTTCTTTAAATAACTGGTTTGATAAAGTTGTCGGTAAAGAAAACTTAGATCTTTACAATGGCCCTCGCCATGTTAACCTTTACAGAACTCTGGACAAAAGCCACAGCTATTATTTTTCAAACGACTACAGCAAGGGAAATCTTAATTACCAAGATCAAAACTATTATAATCTTGATCTCAAATACGATATCAATAACGATAATTTAGTTCTAAGAGCGCACGGTGAATACGACTATTTAGGCATTAAGTTAATCAAGGAAAAAACAGCCTGGTTTACTCTTAACAATAAAAAATTTATTAATATCAACTTCAACAACCCTACATGTCCTATTTATATGAATGGCTATTATCAGGAAATTATTTTTTCTAATAACATACTTTACATCAAACATCACAAAAACAAGACAAAAGTTATTGATACTAAAGGAATTTCTGACGGAAGTAATCAGAATAGCTCTGATAAATTTACAGATAAAAATGAGTTTGTTTTAAAATACAAAGACCTATACTACAAAATCAGTTCAAAAAGCGATATTATAAAAATTTTTCCTGAGTATAAAAGCGAAATAAAAAAATACTACAACTCTAAGATTCAGTTAGAAGAATCTGATAAGAATGTTTTTATTGAAAATTTAATAAAAGAAATCAACAGTCTTATCCCTAATGAAGCCAATTAAGAAAATGAGAAAAATTATATTAGCCCTATTTTTATTAGCATTTCATACCTTAGCATTTAGTCAGGAAAAAAAGAATAGCATCTCAATTGAATTTAAAAATGCTGACTTAAAAACGGCAATAGAAAGTTTCGAAAAAGCTGCGGGATATAAATTTTATTTTGATGAAAACTGGATCAAATCTGAAACTGTTTTAATCAATAAAAATTACACAGACACTTCAATTGAAGAAGTACTTAATGATCTTTTCGAAAAGACAAATCTAAATTACTTCATTACAGATAAAAAAATAATACTAACAAAAAACAGTATTATACACAGTTCGTTACCTAGTGATTATTTTGAGCCAGTAGTTGCTAATCAAGCTAATATTACAGAAAATAAGAGCACAACAAAGCCTCTATTCCATCAACAAGTGGATACAAAAAAACAAAATATCACTAATAATGGAATAACATATATAGGCAAAGAAAAAAAGGGTGAAGAATTAAAATTATATACACTTTCTGGTACTATAAAGAATGAAAAGACAAAAAAACCTCTTTCCAATGTAACCATTAAAATCCGCAATAAAGATATCAGTACAACAACTAACGAACAAGGATATTATAAAATTGACGTTCCTTCTGGTCTTAATTATATTGAAATAGAATCAATCAATCATAAAAAAGATACGCAACCAATTATGGTTTATGACGATGGCAAACTAGACGTAACTCTTTATGAAAGCATCAATGAACTAGATGAAGTAGTTATAAATAAGAATGCGAACAGAAATGTAAAGACTGCCGTAGCAGGTGTTTCAAGCATAGATGTTGAAGGAATAAAAAACATCCCATTAGTTCTCGGTGAACGTGATATTTTCAGAGTTGCAACTACTTTGCCCGGAATAAAAACTACTGGTGAAGGCTCTGCAGGCTTTAATGTACGTGGAGGAAAAGACGATCAGAATTTAATTCTGTTAGACAATGCCGTTTTATACAATACTTCTCATTTTCTGGGTTTTTTCTCTGCCGTTAATCCATATACTACAAGCAAAGTTGATATTTACAAAGGTAGTATTCCAGCACGATTCGGAGGAAGATTGTCTTCTGTTTTTGATATTACATCAAAAAACGGCAATCCGGAAAAATTCTCAGGCGAAGGAGGAATCGGATCTGTAACAAGTAATCTTTCTATAAGCACACCCATAATAAAAAACAAATCCAGCTTATTAGTTGGTATAAGAGGAACCTATTCTGAATGGATTTTAAAAAGATTAAAAGATGAATCTTTAAAAAACAGTGAAGCTTCTTTTTTCGATGGAATTGTAAAATACAATCATAAAATCAACAATAATAACAACATTGAATCTACATTATATTATAGTAAAGACCGCTTTAGCATCTCTTCAGACTCTGTCTATAAATATAGTAATGCCTTAATTTCATTAAAATGGAATCATTCATTCAATGCCAAAAGTAAAGCCGATTTCATATTTACGAATAGTGAATACAAATTTAATATTGACTATGACAACGGTGGAGTGAATTCGTTTGATTATGGATATAAATTAAATGAAACCCAATTTATCCTAAATGGGAATTATACATTAAATAAAAAACACGCTTTCAATTATGGAGTTTCCAGTAAACTTTACACGGTTGATCCCGGATATCTGCATCCTAAAAAACCAGAAGATGCTACTTTAATTCCGGTCAATATTGAAAGTGAGAAAGCATTAGAATCGGCGGTTTATTTCTCAGATAATTATAATATAACCGAAAAGTTATTAATTACTTTAGGTTTGCGCTATTCGAGTTATTCTGCATTAGGCGAAGGAACAGAAAGACTCTATCAAAGCAATGCTCCTGTTAATGACAATACCGTTACAGGCTCACAATATTATAAGAAAAATGAGGTCATTAAAACCTATGGCGGATTTGAACCAAGAATTGCTGGACGTTATTTACTGACTGATGATTTTTCAGTGAAAGCCAGTTATGACAAGACATATCAATATATTCATTTATTAACCAGTAATACTACACAATCTCCTACAGATGCCTGGAAGTTATCTGATTTAAATATAGCACCTCAAAAAGCACAGCAATTTTCATTAGGTTTCTACAAAAACTTAGACGATGACAAATACGAACTTAGCTTAGAAGGATATTATAAAAAATCTCAAAATCTATTAGATTATAAAGTTGGCGCTGAACTGTTATTAAATCAAAACCCGGAAACACAACTGCTTCAGGGGGAAGGAAAGGCTTATGGAATTGAGTTATTAATTAAAAAAAATATAGGAAAACTTAATGGCTGGCTAGGCTACACTTATGCACGCACTTTCATTAAATTAGACAGTCAGTTTAATGATGAAAAGGTCAACAACGGTAATTATTTCCCGACAAATTTTGATAAACCTCATGAAGTTAGTGCTGTATTAAATTACAAATTTACAAAAAGATATAGCTTATCAAGTAATTTCGTTTATCAATCCGGAAGACCAATTACCTATCCTATAGGCAGTTATGAATATAACAATTTAAAATACACTTTATACAGTGATCGAAATAAATTTAGAATCCCTGATTATTACCGTCTGGATATAGGCTTTAATATTGAGGGTAATCACAAAATTAAAAAACTATCACATAGCTTCTGGAATATATCAATTTACAATCTTTTAGGGAGAAACAATCCGTATTCTATCTTTTTTGTAACAACAAATGGTGAGATAAAAGCATACAAGACATCTATCTTTTCAGTGCCTATTCCAACCGTAACTTACAATGTCAAATTTTAGTCGTATTAAATGAACTTTACAATTAGACATATCAACCTTTTTTATAAAACAATTGTTTTAGCTCTTTTTTGCTTTTCTATTGGCAGCTGTACCGAGCAATATGCTTTTCAAACAAATATATTTGAAAGTATACTTGTTGTTCAGGCAAATATTACAAATGAATTAAAAAAACAGGAAATAAAGATTACCAGATCATATCGTCTTGAAGAAAACGGCCCTACACCTGAAAAAGGAGCAATTGTTTATGTATCTGACAACGATAATAACACTTATGAATTTGAATTTGAAGAATTCTCCGGCCTTTATGTTTCAAAGAATCCTTTTCAGGCGATTACCGGAAAATTGTATCAACTAAATATTACAACTAAAGACGGGAAATCATACTCATCTGAAACTGAAACTTTGACTACTGTTAATGAAATTCAGGTTGAACCAAAAGTCGAAACAATTGATGGACAAAAAGGAGTACAAATAGTTGTGACCAGCCATGATCCAACTTCAAAATCACAATTTTACAGATACGAATATGATGAAACATACAAAGTAATAGCTCCCGACTGGAAACCTAACAAACTTATTTTAAATCCAGACAATCCCGGTCCTGAATTTACATACCTGAGTGTTCCCAAAAATAACGGAGAATCAAGAGTGTGTTACACCACAAAAAAATCAGATGATATAATTTTGATAAGCAATGCAGGCCTTAGTGAAGATCGTATCAACTTACCTATACGTTTCATAGACATTAAAAACCCAATTATTCTGCAACGCTACAGCATTATTGTTCGTCAATATGTTCAAAACCTGGCATCGTATACCTATTACAAAACATTAAAAAATCTTTCTACTTCTGCAAGTCTTCTTTCACAGGTACAACCAGGTTTTAATTATGGTAATTTAAAATCAAATGATGATCCAAACGAAAAAATAGTTGGTTTTTTTGAAGTATCATCAATTTCATCAAAAAGAATATTTTTCAATTTCAGGGATGTTTTTATAACTGATCAGCATCCTTCTTTTTTTTACACTTGCGCTCCAATAGAATTAAATAACTGCTGGAATATTGGTTGTAACGGACCAAAAATATATTCTATAGTCACCGGGTCGGGAAAAGAGTTCATATTTTACGGGTCACAGGATTATATGCAAAGAATTATATTTGTCCCATCACCTTGTGGTGATTGTACTCAAATCTCATCTAACATCAGACCTTTATTCTGGATAGATTAAAAATAACAGAATGACACCAATAGTATCAAATACATTGATTATTGAACAAAATAATTGGTTTAAAAAAGAGACTACAAATTTAACTACTAATGAAATATATAATTCGACCTATTAATCTTCTTTCCAAAACAATTGCTTTAGTGCTTTTTTGCCTCTCAATTGGCAGCTGTACTGAGCAATATGCTTTTCAAACAAATACATTTGAAAGTATACCTGTTGTTCAGGCAAACATTACGAATGAATTAAAAAAACAGGAAATAAAAATTACAAGATCATATCGCCTTGAGGAATATGGCCCGACTCCTGAAAATGGAGCAATTGTTTATGTAACGGATAGTGATAACAACAGCTATGAATTTGAATTTGAAGAATTCTCCGGGCTTTACGTTTCAAATAATCCTTTTCAGGCGATTCCCGGAAAATCATATCAACTAAATATTACAACTAAAGACGGAAAATCATATTCCTCTTCAACTGAAATTTTGACTACTGTTAATGAAATTCAGGTAGAACCTAAAATCGAAACAATCGATGGAGAAAAAGGAGTACAAATAGTCGTCACCAGTAATGATCCAACTTCAAAATCACAGTTTTACAGATTCGAATATGACGAAACATACAAAATCGTATCTCCAGATTGGAAACCTAATAAATTAATACCGGACCCAGGTAATCCGGGGCCAGAGTATACTTATCTGACAGTTCCCAGAGATAATGGCGAATCAAGGGTATGTTACACCACAAAAAAATCAGACGATTTACTTTTAATAAGCAATGTAGGCCTTAGCGAAGATAAAATCAATCTTCCAATACGTTTTATAGATATTAAAAGCCCAATGCTTTATGAGCGATACAGTATTGTAGTACGTGAATATGTTCAAAATTTAGCTTCTTATACCTACTATAACACATTAAAAAACCTTTCTACTTCTGCAAGTCTTTTATCACAAGTTCAGCCGGGATTCAATTATGGTAATTTAAAACCAAATGACAACTCCAACGATAAAATAATTGGCTATTTTGAAGTGTCATCAGTTTCATCAAAAAGAATATTTTTCAATTTCAGGGATATATTTAAAGACGATCCATATCCTCCATTTATCGCAGATTGCAGTCAAACATTAGCCTTGCCTAATTGCTTTACTGACAAATTCTGCAGGGGACCACAAATATATTCGATAGTGACTGGGTCTGGTAGAGAGTATGTCTACTACGCAACCCCTGATAACGGTGCAACATATATTTTTACTCCTGCACCTTGTGGCGACTGTACTAAAATTTCATCTAACATTAAACCTTTATTTTGGATAGACTAAAAAAAATAACCAGCACATTAATGCTGATAGCATTCAGCACACTTACTTTTGCACAAAATAGTTCATTAAACAAAAATGGAACTATTAGTATATCTACGAATGAAAATATATTTGTCCATTTAAACAATACTACATTAATTGCAGGAGAAACACTGCACTGCAAATTGTATTGTACAAATCCAGCAGACAACACTTTGAGTAAAATCAGCAAAATTGCTTATGTCGATCTTATTAATGCTGAAAATCAAGTTATTTTTACGAATAAAATTTATCTGGACAACGGAAAAGGACAAGGTGATTTTTTTATACCAACAACAATCGAAACCGGTAACTACAAACTTATTACCTACACAAAATGGATGCTAAATAAAAATGATTTTAAAACATCTAAAACTGATCTTTTATTAATAAATCCCTATTCAGTAGTTAAAAAAAACAATCCAGACAAAGGTTCTAACTCCCAAAACAAAGGAACACAAGAGCTGGAAAATCAATATGCTACAGAAAGTCCGGTTAAAGATGAAAATTTTGAAATAGCGTTAGATAAAAATACATTTCTGAAAAGAGAGCTGGTTTTATTAAAAATAAAATCTTTAACTCGTGAAATCAACAAAGGAAGCTTTTCTCTTTCTGTAAAGAAAATTGATAATTTACCTTCTAAAAAACAAATCAATTCTTCTGAGTTTGTAAAATTTAACACTAACAATGAATCAACAAATAAGCTAAACGATTCCATCGAATTTATTCCTGAGTTTAGGGGTGAAATGATTTCAGGTACTATTACAAATAATAAAGACCCTAAACAAATAAGTAATAAAAATATAGCCTTGTCAATACCAGGTAAACAATTTGCATTCAAAATAGTTCAAACTAACAAATTGGGAAGATTTAACTTTATTCTGGATAAAAATCCAAACATGTCTAATGTTGTCGTTCAGGTATTAGAAGATGATAAAAACGATTATAAAATAGAAATAGATAAGAACACAGGATACAATTTATCTAACTTAAAGGCTGTAGATCAACTATATGTAACTTCTGATTACAAAAATGCAATCGAACAAAGATCAATTGCAAACCAGATTGAAAATGCTTACTATTCTCTGAAAAAAGACAGTTTAACAACTAATTCTTATGTCTTTCCGTTTTATCATCCATTAGAAAAAGAATATGTACTTGGTGATTACACAAAATTTCCTACCTTAAAGGAAACAATTACTGAAGTTGTAAAAGAAATGTATTATCGTGAAAAAGACAATAATTATTCTCTAAATCTTAGAGATATAAATTATGATCTGGAATATTTTTCAGAACCTGCTTTAGTATTAGTTGATGGACTTTTAATTCAGAATGTCAATGAATTGTTTACCTATAAAACAGAAAACATATACAAAGTGAGCATTGTTCCCGGCGTATATTTTTATGGTCCAAAAGCATTTAATGGTGTTATTAATTTCACCACTAAGAACACTGATTATATAACTTCTGCAAATGGCAGTTACATTTTAAAAACTGAAATTCAAAGACCTCAAAATAAAAGCATCCCATTCAAAGAAGATTATACTGATAAAAATAAATATGAAAGAATTCCGGATTACAGATATCAATTACTGTGGCAACCTGAATTAACTTTAGAGAATAAAGAGAACATAATTACTTTTTTTACTTCTGATGTTTCGGGAAAATACGAAATCAGCCTGGAAGGATTCACAGAAAAAGGGATTCCGGTATCTGTAAAAGATTTTTTTGAAGTAAAAGAGACAATTGCAAATTAAAAAACAGCTTAAAAATTACCTTATTAAACCCTTGTTCCAACTTCTTGCAACAAGGGTTTTGCTTATTTTTTTATTTATGACGCAACCTTTTTATTTTTAAAACACTATTAATTATAAAAGGCAAACAACTATGAAAAAATTAGCAAGAATTATAATTACACTCTTACTTATTTTTATTTTCTCCTGTTCTAATGACAAAGATAATCTCAAATATGATGATGATCCTGAATGCCTAGATCCCGGTTCTGACTCTTCAACAAATGGAACTTGCTGTGATGTTGATGGATCAGAGCGTCAGAACACAATCGATATTTCAAAATTATAAAGCTACGATTTGAATTTAGATTTACTCATAAAGGGCTGTATTAAACAAAACAGAAAGACACAGGAAGAATTATACCACAAGTATAAAAATACTCTATTTATTTTAAGTCTCAAATATTGCTCTAATAAGACCGAAGCAGAAGATAATCTTCAGGATACCTTTATTGAAATATTTACGAACATTAAAAATTATAAAGAGAAAGGAAGTTTTGAAGGCTGGATGAAAAGAATCACAATCAACAAGGCAATATCCAGATACAAAAGGTCCTACACGCTAACTGCCATCAAAGATGATTATCCTCAGGAGGATACCATAAATGAGTCAGAAATTGATTTTTCTCTTGATACTATTTTATCTTTTGTTCAGGATCTCCCTCATCAGTACAGATTAGTTTTTAATTTATACGAGTTGGATGACTATTCTCATCGCGAAATTGCAGAAATGCTATCAATATCCGAAAACACTTCAAAATCGAATTTGCATAGGGCAAAACAAATTTTAAAAGAAAAGATTAAATCAAAAAGTAAATTTTATTATTCTAAAGAGAAAAATGGAGAATAGAACTGAAATAGGAAATGCAATCAAAAGTAAATTAGAACATTTAGACAAAACTCCAAGTGATTTTGTCTGGTCAAAAATTGAAACTGATCTTAATAAAAAACGAAAACGAAAAATAGTATTCTGGGCGATTCCAAGTATAATTGCTCTATTACTTTTTTCAACATCATTTTATTTTTATTCTAATTTTCAGGATAAAAACAAAAGAGAGGAAACCAAGACTGCAAAAGAAGTAAAAACAAAAAATTCAAAATCAATTCCAGAATCATATCAGTATCCAGCTCACAAATTAAATTTCGTTCAAATAAAACAAAAACCAGATTCAGAAGAAATTATAACAATTAAAAAAAGCAAAACCATAAAACTGATAAAGCAATCCAGTAAATTAATAACATCAACAAAAGAATATCAAGAGTATGAAGTTGTGAAAAAGTACAAGGTAATTGTAAAAACAGATCACATCATTACAAAACCTATAATACCTTCTACTGCAAAGAAAGTAACAAAGCATCATACTCGTAAAAAACTGTCATCTGTTCGCAAAATAAATAAACCCGTAAAAAAAAATGCAAAAAAAACTTCTCAAACTCATAAATCGGGCAAAAGTAAAAAGTCAGAAAAGGAATTAGAGAGTTCTGAAATTCCCTTAAAAAAAATTAATAACGAAGATCCGTTAAAAAATGATAATATTCCAAATGAACCACTAAATATTGAAACAGAAGTTGATAGTGTAATTAAAATTGACAGTTTAAATTTGAAGAAAAACATTAAAAAAAGAGAGTATAAAAAAACTAATTATGAAAATCCAGAAGATGAATTAAATTCAGATCTTACAATTTCTGTACTATATGGCCCTGCAATTTTTGGCTCTCTAAATAATAAATCATTAATAAATCCGGCGATGGATAATTTAGGAAAAACACATCCCATTACATCCCAATACGGCGTATATGTAAAAACGATGTTTAACCGAATAGGATTTAGAACTGGATTCTCTAAAATAAATTTAAAAATTACAACCAGATTGGATCAAAATGTTTTAATTCCAAGTTATAATAATGTTGACATAAAAAATCAAGTCAATATAAAAGAAACATTTAGCGGTTCCAATAATGTAGATTTAATTCAAAAACTGTCCTACTATGAATTTCCAATCGCGTTTGACTATGCAATAAAGAAAGATGAAAGTAAAATAGGAATTGATGCCTTTACAGGATTTAGCTTTCTTTTTTTAGATAAAAATGAACTGTATATGGAATCAGAAAAAGTATCCAGACAAAATATCGGTGAAGTAAAAAATATATCAGGAGTTAATATTTCGTATGATTTAGGCATAGAATTAAATTATAAATTAACCAACAGATTTACTATAAGTATCAACCCTCTTTTTAAATATTATCTAAATACATTTAAAGAAAATATCGAAGTCAAACCCTATAGTTTTTCCCTCCAATCAGGAATTGGGTATAAATTTTAAAAGTTTTTTTATTAAGTTGTAACTTTTTCTATACTTCTTACGTATAACTATTTGTACACTTTAAAAAATAGGGAGACAACAACATGAGACAACTTAAAATCACCAAGCAGGTAACGAATCGTGAAACTGCATCGTTAGATAAATATCTACAAGAAATCGGAAAAGTTGACCTGATTACCGCTGATGAAGAGGTAGAATTAGCACAAAGAATAAAGGCCGGTGATCAAAGAGCTTTAGAAAAATTAACAAAAGCCAACCTACGTTTCGTAGTTTCTGTGGCAAAACAATATCAAAATCAAGGATTAACACTTCCTGATTTAATTAACGAAGGAAACTTAGGTCTAATTAAAGCAGCTCAGCGTTTTGATGAAACACGTGGTTTCAAATTTATCTCTTACGCAGTTTGGTGGATTCGTCAATCGATTCTTCAGGCTTTGGCAGAACAATCACGTATTGTACGTTTACCATTAAACAAAATTGGTTCTATTAATAAAATCAACAAAATGTACGCTTTATTAGAGCAATCTAACGAACGTCC
>JBDTNT010000392.1:0-3222 GCA_039933615.1 Flavobacterium sp.
ATGAAAACGCTGCAAAACCAAACTTTACTTTATGATGAAGACTGCCCGTTGTGCCAGGTTTACACAACTGGTTTTATAAGAGCAAAAATGTTAGATGAGAATGGCCGCAAATCTTACTGCCAATTAAACGAAGCCGAACAGGCTTTTGTAGATATCAACCGGGCATCTAATGAAATCGCCTTAATCGATAATCAAAATAAAACGGTTCTTTACGGAATTGACAGCTTACTAAAAGTGATCGGATTTTCTTTTCCTTTAATTGAAAAAACCGGGAACCTAACACCTGTTAAATTCTTTTTGAAGAAATTGTATTCATTTGTTTCTTACAATCGAAAAGTGATAATTCCGAGTAAAGTCAATCCGGCAGTAAAATTACATTGTGTCCCTAATTTCAATTACAAATACCGATTTCTGTTTATTGGTTTTGCAACTGCAATTACAACTCTGATATTGTTCCGTTATTCCGTTTTGATTCCAACTCTGCCAAAAGCAAGTATTACGAGAGAACTAGCCATTGCTGTGGGACAAATCTTTTTTCAGGGTTTGTTTCTTATAAAATTTGATAAAAAAGTAATTATGAATTATGCCGGAAACGTAATGACCGTTTCTTTGATGGGATCATTATTATTGCTTCCAATGCTGGCGTTGCAGACTATTGCAAATATTTCAGAAAATGTGACTTTGATCTGGTTTGCCATTACTGCTTTCATTATGTTTATAGAACATTACAGAAGGGTTAAAATTCTTGAATTGCCTGCTTATTTATGCATCACATGGGTTGCTTACAGGCTTATTGTTTTACTAATAATTTTGAATTTCTAATCATGAATAAACTTATTATCGCAGCCGGAACAGGTTTTTTAGGCCAAAGCATCGTAAATCATTTTAAAAATAAATTTGAAGAAATCGTCATTCTGACCAGAGGAAACAACAAAACTATCGATGGAGTAAAATATGTCAATTGGAATGCCCGAACATTTTCTGGCTGGGAAAAAGAATTAGAAAATGCTGCAGTTTTAATAAATCTTACCGGAAAATCTGTGGATTGCCGTTACACTCAACAAAACAAAAAAGAGATTTTGCTGTCCCGAATTGAAAGCACAAAAGTGTTGAATAAAGCGGTCTTAAATTGTACAAATCCACCGAAACACTGGCTGAACTCATCAACTTCAACCATTTATCGTTTTTCCTTAGACAAACAAATGGATGAAACTGATGGTGAAATTGGAAATGATTTTTCTATGAATATCGCCCAGTCCTGGGAAAAGGCATTTTTTAAAACCGAAACTCCCAATACCTTAAAAACGGCCTTGCGAACATCTATAGTTTTAGGAAAAAACGGAGGAGCTTTAATTCCGTTACAGACTTTGGCAAAATTTGGTTTTGGCGGAAAACAGGGAAAAGGGAATCAGTTTATAAGCTGGATTCACGAAGAAGATTTTAATCGCGCAATTGATTTTATAATAAAAAAAGAAATAACAGGCGTTGTAAATATCGTGTCCCCAAAACCTATTGAAAACAAAAATTTCATGTCACTACTCCGAAAAGCTGTTGGCAGATCATTTGGAATTCCGATTAATGAAACTTTATTGAAATTTGGATCTGCAATAATCCGGACAGAACCGGAACTGGTTCTAAAAAGCAGGAATGTAATCCCAAGACGATTGAACGAAAATGGTTTTCAATTTGAATACGACACTTTAGAAAAAGCCTTAAAAAATCTAATATAATGACGACAATACATTTAGTCACCAAAATACACGCTTCAAAACAAATCACTTTTGATACAGCGAGAGATATCGATTTACATCAGAAATCAGCTTATACTTCAAATGAAAAAGCGATTGCCGGCATAACATCCGGATTGATCAGTTATAACGAAACCGTTACCTGGCGGGGGAAACATTTCGGTTTTTATCTAACGCACAAAAGCAGGATCACCAAAATGAAATTGTATGACTATTTTGTGGATGAAATGGAGGAAGGAAAATTCAAATCATTCAAACATCAGCATTTTTTTGAAGAGCAGAATGGCATTACCATCATGAAAGACCTTTTAGAATATGAAACACCATTTGGAATTTTCGGAGAGTTATTTGATATTTTATGCCTAGAGAAACACCTCACTAATTTTCTTATAGAAAGAAATAAAATCTTAAAAGAGACTGCTGAAAAATAATCTTAGAATAAAAGATACTACAGAAAATTATGCCCGTTAAATATCAAATAAAAGTTGCTAAAACCGATGCATCAACATCGGTTTTTTCTATTTCGGGATAATTTATCTCAAATAAAAAATCATCAGCCACCAAAAAATCGGTACGCTCTCTACCCAGAAAGAAGTATAATATTTAGACCGATTTGGATTCGCAAACAGAATAAACAGCATCAATGTGACCACCATAATCAGATTAATAATCAGATCGTGAAGCGTAAAAGTCAATATTCCTAAAACCCAAAACGGAATCAACAGTGAAAATCCTAAGATTTTAGTTCGTTTCACACCGATGGTCTGCGGAACCGTTTTTAAATGCGGGTCGTCATTAGCCAAATCTAAAATTTCAAAAACCAGAATCAGCACAAAAACCAACACAAAACGCTGTACACATTTTATAAAAAAATTACCTGTAAACGGAATCTCCGCATTTACATAAGGCAATACCAGAGTCGCTCCCACCCAGCAAAGGGCTACAATGTAAATTTTTACTCCGGCCCAGTTTCTGGCGTTTTTTCGATTTGGAAAAAACGGAAGCGTATAAAGTGCTGTAATGGCAAAAATTCCAACCGAAACAATTTGTGTGATTCGATTTAAATAAAAAAAACAGTACCCGACCAAAACCAGGGAAATAAGACTTAAAAGAGCAATAATTTTCAGCTGATTTCCTATCGGTTTTTTTTTCACCCGGACTAAAGCATCGTATTTAACAAAATTATACCCCACAATTGTCCCGAAGAAAACGAACAAAGCCATAGGTTCATCATATTGAATATGAAAGACATGAAACGTTATCCGAACCAAAGCATAACACGATAAAGCCACGTGAATACTGCTGTTTAAATAAAAATCCAATACCTGTTTTAGAAGTTTCATAGCTCAAATCTAATCAATTGGTAACAAATCAACTCTTTAGTTATAAATTTCATAAAAATTGAAGTTAAAAATACCTATTAAATTATTAATAATACTTAATTTTGCGCGACAAAAAAACAACACTTTTACAA
>JBDTNT010000393.1:0-10750 GCA_039933615.1 Flavobacterium sp.
CACCAATTTTCTCTCTCAACTGGTTGATGAAGAAAACAGTACAATTTGTTTTACTGATAGTCCCTGTCAGTTTTCTTAAGGCCTGAGACATCAAACGTGCATGAAGACCCATTTTAGAATCTCCCATCTCACCTTCGATTTCACTTTTTGGTGTTAAGGCTGCTACCGAGTCAATGACAACAATATCAATTGCTCCGGAACGGATCAGGTTTTCTGCAATTTCTAAAGCCTGCTCACCATTATCCGGCTGAGAAATAATCAGGTTTTCGATATCTACACCTAATTTTTCAGCATAATTTCTGTCAAAAGCATGCTCAGCATCTATAAATGCAGCGATACCACCGGCTTTTTGAGCTTCGGCAATTGCATGTAATGTAAGTGTCGTTTTACCAGACGATTCTGGACCGTATATCTCGATTATTCTTCCTCTAGGGTAACCATTTACTCCCAGTGCTAAATCAACACCAAGAGAACCTGAAGAAATTGTTTCAACTTCTACGATGGCTTTATCTCCCATTTTCATCACGGTTCCTTTTCCGTAAGTTTTATCAAGTTTATCAAGCGTTAGTTGTAACGCTTTTAGTTTGGCTTCTTTCTCTGAACTCATCTTTTCTTTTTCTTTTTCTTTCATCTAGATTGTTATATATATCTTTTTCAAAAACAAACCGGAAGATTTAAATAACTTCCTGATTTAGATTTCGATGGGCTTGTAATTTTGTAAAATTACTTCTTTTTTTTGAAGTTTGATTCTCTCCAATTGTTCCAAATTGTCACAATTTTGCTATAGAAACAAAGCCTTTAATTCTGTGGCTTCAGAAGGTTTTATTTTTCCGGCAAGTAATAAACTCAGTTGTTTACGTCGCAGAGCGGCATCAAAACGTTGTTTTTCCAGTTCCGTTTCCGGTTCGATTGCGGGAACTTCAACGGGTCTTCCGGTATCATCTACTGCAACAAATGTATAAATGGCTTCGTTGGCTTTGGTTCTGTTTCCGGATTCGCGGTCTTCTACCCAGACATCTATAAAAACTTCCATAGAACTTTTGAAAGATCTTGATACTTTTGCTTCAACGGTAACAACACTTCCTAAAGAAATTGCTCTGTTGAAAGCGACGTGATTCACAGAAGCCGTAACGACAATTCGGCGTGAATGCCTTCTTGCCGCAATACTGGCTGCACGATCCATTCTGGCTAATAATTCACCACCAAAAAGATTATTCAATGGATTTGTTTCGCTTGGTAAAACTAAATCGGTCAAGATTGTTAAGGATTCTGAAGGATGTTTTGGACTCATTATATTTTATAAACTTAATTTTAAGTGTTTTGTAATTTAATTTTTCCAAATGTAATCAAAATTTGAAATTATTAGGGTCTTGTCTGCTTTTAAGCTTTCGGATGATTTTTTTATCACTTATTTTCTGTTTTTTCTTCGTTCAGAATTACATGCTTATCAAAATATTCAAAGGCTCTTGTTTCAATCATTGTTGGAATACATTCGCTACTGTATTCTATTTTCTTTATCCAGTTTTTATTATCATCATATTCATAATGATAATATTGAACTCCGATAACGCAATCTTGGGTCGGACAGTAGAATGTGTCGTTATCAAAACGATATCTTACCGTCTGATTACCATAAAAATCATATTCGTATTTAAAAGAATAAGCGTTGTCTATTTTAGTGGCAATATTTCCCTGATCATCATAAGTATAATACATTACATTTGTAGGTTGCATAGTATTTGAATTAAAACTGCTATAAGAGATACTAATTCGACCTATGGAATCGTACAAGTTTCGTTCGGATATTTTTGAGTGTTCGTACTCTATTTCTTCAGTAATTGTTCCCAAATCATTAAAAAAAGTATTCGTTATCATTTGTAACGAATCTTCTAAACGAATATAGTGCTCTATTGATTTTAGTTTTTCAGAATTATAGTTGTACTTCTTAATTGATTCGATACTATTTGTTCCAGTATTGAGCTTTTTAGATTCGATTAAATTTTTACCATCAAATTTGTAATTGAACGTATAATTAGTAAGTTTTGAATCAGATTGAAGTGTAGAGGAAGCAATTTTTTTGTCACCTTCAAATACATTCTTTGTATCATAACTCATCCACTTATTTTCATCTATAACTTGATTTTTTGTTGTATTTCCTAAAGAGTCAAAATTTTGGATATGAACAAAAATGGGCTTTTTATCAGTAATAATTTCGGTAGAATCTGTAATTTTATAATGACTTGAAGTAACCGTTTTGATTAAGCCATAATATTCAGAATTCGAATTTTTTATTTTGCTTTTTTTTACAAAATGGCTTGTTTCCGATGTTTTTGGTTTTGAGTCTTTTTTAGTTTTGCAAGCAACGAATATGCTCAACAAAATTATTAATAAAGCTGTTTTCTTCATATTGATAATTATATTTTGAGGTAAGTAGTTACGTACATATAATTTTAGTCTGATATATTTTATCCGATTTTACCATTCTTCCTATTAGATTATTAAAGTAACCTAAAGCATAACAATAGAAATATTACTATAGCAAATGCAAAGTAAATTGTATTTGCTATAGTAATAAAAATTGTTTTTTAAAGACTAGAAAGGAGGTTGTTTTATTAATAGTTTAATTCAGCCAGTAAACCGCCATTACGGCTGGGATAAAATAAATGACAATGGTTCTCGCACCATCGTAATCTTTCGCTAATCGCTGACCGAAAAGCATCATTAATAAACAGATACAGGAAAAAATGGCACCGTAAAAACCAAATTCACGACCACTGTCTGTAAGTAGTTGTATAGCACCAACGACACATAAAATGCCCGAAATCAATTCTAAAATCAAAAGGTGAAGAAGAGCAAGCGGAACTTGATTTTTTAAAGCTGTTTTGGCAAAATGTTCTTTAAGCCAGGAAACATTATCTTTCCAGTAAAATATTTTTTCATAGCCTGATTGTAAAAAAGTCAGGGCTAAAAAAAGCAACAGTAAAATTGAAGCTACATTATTCATTACAAATTATTTTTTATGAATTAAACGTGTGAGTTTTATGGATAAATCCGTCAAAATTATTTTTGCATTTCCGTTTCTTTCAATATGATACATGGCATCTGATAGTTCCTTAAAAATGTCGTGTATATTATTTCCGTTTACAAAAGGAGCAAAATTTTCGAGCTTGAATTTATCTACCTTAGGTTCGATGTAAACGAGACTTGGTGCCTGATAATTTAATAAAAGTGCCTGTCTGAACATTTCGATGCAGTACTGGATAAATTTTTTCTGGCTTTCACGGCCAAGTGAAGCAATTTCTTCACTCCATGAAATTAAATCCTGAATAGCAGCTGCGTTACCTTTTGCCCGGAATGCGGCACGGACCCAATTGACAAACCATTGTTCAAAAGGATATTCGGAATCATCTTCTTTTAATAAAGAAAGTGCTTTGTTGAAATTTCCCTGTGCCTGATGTGCAATTTTTAAAGCTAAATTCTGATCGACATTTTCCCGGGAGACCAAAGCTCCTGCAATTACTTTTTCTGGCAGTCCATTAAAATGAATTACCTGACAACGGGAACGTATGGTTTGAATTATATCTTCTTCATTTTCAGAAATCAGAATGAAAATGGTTTTGTCTGAAGGTTCTTCTAAAAGTTTTAATAATTTATTTGACGCGGCGATGTTCATTTTATCGGCCATCCAGATAATCATAATTTTGTAACCGCCTTCGTATGATTTTAACGCAAGCGATTTTAAAACTTCCTGAGCATCTTCGACCCTGATTTCACCTTGTTTATTCTGAACTCCCAATACTTTATACCAGTCAAATAAACCTCCGTAAGGCATTTCCTGAATAAATGTTCTCCAGTCCTGGATGAAATCTAAACTTTTTGGTTTTGTTTTTACATCCTCGGTAGTTACTGTGGGATAAATAAAGTGAAGATCGGGATGCGAAAGATTTTGGAATTTGAGATTACAGGAATCATTTCCGTTTGAGTTATCGTCGCCAGTATTGTTACACAAAATATATTGCGCGTAGGCAATAGCGGTTGATAATGTGCCACTTCCTTCTGGCCCGACAAATAATTGTGCGTGCGGAATTCTTCCGGAAGATGCACTTTTTATCAAGTGACTTTTGATGTAATCTTGACCTAAAATTTGAGAAAATTGCATGAAGCAAAGATAGAAGAAAATGATGTAGTCAAAAATTTTCGGAATAAAGATTAATTATGAGGTGATTTTTTATTTGTAAAAACTGTTTTTTCGACAAAATGTTTATTTTTTTTTCGCCATCTTTTGTCAACACTGAGTACCTCATGATGAGATATTAAGACTTTTTTGTTAATAGTTTTTATAAAAATATTCAAAAGCTGTCTTTTTTTTATCTACAATAATGCGTAAAGCCGGATTTAACTTAGTACGTTTCTTACAAGAAAAAATTTTAACAAAATTAACAAAAAACTCGGCAAAAGGCATATTTTCTCGTTATACGACCTTTTTTTAAGGTGATTTTAAGGTCAATTTTTCAAAAAAAAAAACATTAAAGTTGCGATTTAACATAATTTATATATTTTTGTTTTCATCAACAACCAATTTTTAACATAGAATTTATGAAAGGGAAAATTATTTTTTTTAGTTTATTTTTTATCTTGACAACTGCAGCAGCTTCTGCTCAAGCTAAAAACGCCCCAAGAAGTATTATTAGTACAACAGCGCTTATTCGCAAATACCACGATCAGAAAGAATTGAGCGGTATGCAAAAAGGTGAACTTTTGGAATTGTACATTGAGCGTATTAAAGTATTAGTTAAGACTCTTCCTTACATCGCTTTGGTTACTAAACCAGGTGTTACTATGGCAGACTTAGGTATTCCGGACGACACTGAGCACAAAAAAGTTTTAGATGCTCAGGCAGTTGGAACTTCTGCATTTTTGGATACTACAGTAGAGTTCCAAAGAAAAATGATGCCGTACTCTGATAAAGGAAACCTAATTGCGGCTATCTTATTTTACGAAAGCACATTAAAATCATTACATGAGTTCAATGAATTGAACGAAATGTAATAAAAAGAGAATACTTTAAAACCTTTTCTAAAATCTTTACGTAAGTGTAAGTGATTTTAGAAAGGGTTTAAAAAACTAACTCGTTCCCGAAGTGTTCTGACTACTATCAGAAAATTCGAGATGAGTTTTTATCATATTACGAATACGCATGTGCATGCCCCCAAATTTATTATTAACCTAATACACCTTGTCATGAAAAAAATTACTCAAATTATCTGCATTCTTTTGACAGTTACCAGTATGAGTGCTCAACAAGAGAAAGGAATTATGGGCTATAACAACTGGTTGAATAACTGGACGGAGTTTAAGCCTAATAAAGTAGACTATGGAGAACCAAACCAAATTTTAGCGGGAAATATTTCTGTTAATACTAAATTAATGAAAAGAAACATTTATGTTTTACAAGGAAACGTATATGTTACTAATAATGCCGTTTTAACAATTGAGCCTGGAACGTTAATCATTGGTGATTTCGACACTAAAGGAACATTAGTAGTTACAAAAGGGGCACAAATTATTGCAGATGGTTTAGAGACTGACCCAATTGTATTTACTTCAAACCGCAGCCAGAAAAAAGCTGGTGACTGGGGAGGAGTTGTAATTCTTGGTGATGCTCCAATCAATAAATTTGGAAATATTGGTTCCTATACCCTAGATCTTGACCCTACACTAACTAATTACGGTGGTGATAATGTTGCCGGAAACTCTGGAATCTTAAGATTCGTAAGAATTGAATTTGGAGGTAAGAAAGTAAAAGGAATGGAACCGTTCAACGGATTAACTGTTGCTGGTGCTGGAAACAAAACAATACTTGAAAACGTAATGGTTAGCTACTCCGGTGGTGACTCATTTGCGTTCTTTGGCGGGGATTTAAATGCTACAAAATTGGTTTCTTATAAATCAATCAATGATGATTTTAAATTCACTCAGGGAGTTCAATGTCGTTTATACAATTCATTGGCAGTTAGATCTTCTTACTTATCCAGTAATAAAGACGGATCCCGTTGTATGGAAGTAAGAACATACGATAAGAAAAACGAAACAGACTTTACTAAAAAAACTACTTTAGTTGTCGCTTCAAATATTACCATGCTTAACGATAGCGAAAACATCAAAGCTGATATTCAGTCAGGTTTGGTAAAAGAAGCTATTTACGTGGCAGAAACTGCTTCACTTGAAATGAAACGCAGCGTTATCTCCGGATTTAATCCTGCTGTATTATTAGACAGCAAAACAGAAATCAATGATGCAAGTCTTAAAAAAATCAAATTTGAAGAAATGTATTTTAACCTTTGTAATGGAAATATCTTTACAGAATACAATTCTAACAATGAAGATTTAGAGAGCTGGTATGGAAATAGCGTATTCTTTAACGTTTATTCTCAAAGTGATAACAAAGAAACATTCATTGATATTTTCAATCCTAAGAAACCAGATTTCAGATTACAATTAGGAAAAATTACAGCTTCCAGCGGAAACAGATAGATAGATTTAGATTTTTATTTCAGAGCGTAAGTTTTATTAATAAAGTCCTCAGACACAATTTATGTATTCATCATAAATCGGACAAATAAAGATCAAAAAAAATGGCCCCAACGATAAAAAAATATTTTATTTATATAATATTTTTGGTTTCGCCGGTAACATTAAGTCTATATGCACAAAGTACAATAGAGAAGCCTGCTTTTTCTGTTACAACAAATTGTAAATCGACTTCGTGTACCCTTAATCAAAATAAGGATATAGCTGATGACCGTATCAGTAAATTAGATAATTCTAATCAGTTTATAGCAGGGCTATCCATCCCCAAGGATAGCCTTACTATGGCAACTGACAGGACTTGTCAGACCTCTAAATGTGAGGAATCATCTGTTACAGCTTCTTATTCAGCGCTTGCAAAAGACATTATTGAGAACTATAAATACGATTTTTCAGAAACATTTATTGACATTTTGTTTTTTGAAGATATAGACTTAGCCCGAAAACGTACTATATGATTCAAAAAACTACTTTAACTTTTACCAAATTTTTTCTTTTATTTGGCATTTTTTTATTTGCTGGATCTAGTTTGTATGGTCAAAAAGTAACACCTGAAATTCTTGCTTTCGACAGAATTTGTGCAGGTATTACCAGTCAGACTTACAAGGCTACATTTACTTATGCAAACTTCCCTGCCGGTACTACATTTGAGGTTGAGTTGTCAGATAAAACAGGAAGTTTTACAACACCTACCCCTGTAAGCGGAGTACCTGTAGATGATGCACCAGATAAGAAGACAATAACTTTTTCGATTCCGCCAAACATTGTCGGATCGGATACTTATGCCTTAAGAATTAAAAGTTCAGGAGGCTATGTAAGTCCTACATTTTTCTCTTCAACTGCAAAAAAGTTATTCCCTATTTATTATAAAATACACGATAAGCAATACACTATTAATAATTTTAATGGCTCAGCTACCTTTTGTTCAGGTGGAAGTTATGTATTGTCTATTGATCCGGATTCTACTGATCCGGAAAATGATTCCCCATTAAAATATCCTTCTTTATCTTATAACTGGTATAAAGATAATGGACCTACAGCTGTGCCAACCCTTATGGCTGGTAATTCAGGTCCAAACTATACTGTTACTGCAGAAGGAACTTATTATGTTGAAACTAATTACGGCAGTTGTACTTCTCTTTCTTATTCCAATCGTGTTATATTGACTTCTTCAGGTTCAGGTTCTTCTGTTACGGTAAGTTCAAGTTTAGGTAACCCTTTTTGTTCTGATGGTGTTGGTACAGTATTAACAGCTACAGCAGGAAATAGTTATGTTTGGAAAAAAGATAATATAGTTATTCCAGGTGCAACGACTCGTAGTATTAACGCAAATGAATCCGGAGTTTACAGTGTTGCTGTTGATTTTGGAGGGTGTATAGCTACAGGAAGTATAAATTTAGTAAGTAATAGTTTTGCTGCAAGTATTGATGTTGCAGATCAATATGAACTTAAAGATGGGGAAACATTGAGCGTTTCGATTACAACAGATGCTGCAAACCCAACTTACGAATGGTATTTAAATAATAATCTTATTGATGGTGCCACTTCAGCAACTTACCTCGTTACCTTAAAAGGGAGCTACAGAGCAAAAATTTCCGTGTCTTCGGGTTGTATAGCTTCTAAAGAATTTCCATTTAGAATTACTTCTGAATTAGATGCTATAACAACAGTAATTCCAAACATAGTAAGTCTTAAAAACCCTTACTGGAATATCCCCGATGTTTACAAAAATGCAAGTACAAAAGTTACAATTTTAAGTTCAAACGGAGAAGTTATGTTTGACGATGTTGGAAGTAATTACGATCCTGAACTTAATACGTTTATAAAAGATTTTAAAAATGTTAATCCGGTATATTACTATGTCATTCAATCCGACACAGGCGATAAAAAAGGATCAATAACTGTGATAAAATAATATGAAGAAAATTTTACTATTCATAACTTTATTTTACGGTTTTTCAAATGTACTCTATTCTCAGGAAGCTCCTGAGGGTGGAGTTGTTTCGTTTTCGTTACCTATAAGAAATTCTTTAAAGTTTAATAGATATTTAATTAACCCAACATTTAGTTTTGTTCGTGAACAAAATGCTTACATAAGTTTTTATAATAAAAGACAATGGACTCAGTTTGAAAATGCACCTAATACCTATTTATTTGGTTATTCAGGGCGTTTTAGAGAGAATGAAGCTTTTGCTTTTGGTCTGTTTCAACAAAATTATGGTTTAATGACAGTGTTTGGCGGAGTTGCTAACTTTGCACACAATATTGTTTTGCAGGAAGACAGTAATTTGACTTTTGGTCTAAACGTTGGTGCTTATCAAAGCGGTCTGGATAAGGGGAAAATCATATCTGACGATACGAGTTTAATTATTGACTATCCATCAAACACCCTGCTTACTATTAATCCGGGTATTAATTATGGTACTGCTTTTCTTGATTTTGGAGTCTCTGTTAATAATCTGATTCTTTATAATTTCGGTTCAGGAGTAGTAAAAGATGATCCTGAAAGAGCTATAGAATTGCATGCTATGTACACTGGATATATAGATTCTTATGGTTTTTTCGACAGAAGTAAATTTTCCGGAATCCTTAAAACAGAAGTAAAACAGGATAAAACTGTTATTTCCGGACTTGCCATGGTCGCTATTCCAAAAGGAGTTTGGGCACAATTAGGATATAATACATTATATGGAGTTTCAGCCGGTCTTGGTGTGAACATATCACCTAGTATTGCTATAGAATACAACTATGAAAGAGGGATGGGGAATTTCTCTAATTTAGGAGGCTCTCATGAATTTGCTATTGCTTACAAATTCAAAAATAAAAATTACTATTACGGTGATGACGAAGAAGGCTCTCTTGTAGATCCTGCGAAAGCAAAACCGGTATTAGCCAAAAAGTCTACTGCCGCTCCGGTAACGAGAGTTAATGGAGCTGAAAAAACAAAGTTAGCTGCTGAAGCTAAGGCGAAGGCAGATGCAGAAGCAAAACAGGCAAGACTTGCGGCGGCTGAAAAAGTTAAAGCCGATGCCGAAGCTGCTGCAAAAACAAAATTACTCGCAGATACAAAAGCTAAAGCAGATGCTGAAGCATTAAAAATAAGATTAGCCGCAGATGCAAAAGCGAAAGCAGATGCTCAGGCTGCAGCAAGAGCAAAAATAGCAGACAATAAGCCTGTAGCGACTCAAAAAACACAAGCACAGCTAGCAGCAGATAAATCAAAAGCCGATGCAGAAGCTGTTGCAAAAGCGAAATTATTGGCAGATACAAAAGCTAAAGCTGATGCTCAGGCAGCAGAGAGAGCAAGATTAGGTGCGGATAATAAAACAAAAGCAGATGCACAAGCTGCGGAAAGAGCTAGATTAATTGCAGACAATAAAGCGAAAGCCGATGCACAAGCTGCGGAAAGAGCCAGATTAGCAGCTGATAATAAAGCGAAAGCCGATGCCCAAGATGCGGAAAGAGCAAAATTAGTAGCTGATAATAAAGCCAGAATCGATGCTCAGGCTGCAGAGAGAGCAAGGCTTGCTGCTGCTAAAGGAAAAGCTGATGCAGAAAGTCAAACGGCAAAACCGCAAGATGTTGTAAGCACACCTGCTGAACCACAAAAAACACAAGCAGAATTAGCTGCTGAAAAAGCCAAAGCAGATGCAGAAGTTGCTGCAAAAGCAAAATTAGAAGCAGATAATAAAGCTAAAGCGGATGCTGAAGCATTAAAATTAAAATTAGCTGCTGATGCTCAGGCAAAAGCGGATGCTTCAGAAGCGAAACGTAAAGCAGATGCCAAAGCAAAAGCTGAAGCTGCTGATATGGAATCTATATTAGCTGCTGATGCCAAAGCAAAAGCTGATTCTGATGCACTTCAGGCAAGAATAGCTGCAGAAACAAAAGCAAAAACTGCGGCAGCTGCAAAAACTAAAACAAGTATTGATGCAGCTAATAAAGCAAAAGCAGCTGCGGATGAAAAAGAAAAAGCAGCAATAGAAGCGGCACTAAAAGAAAAAGCAGCAGCAGACGCAAAAGCAAAAGCTGATGAAGAAGCCAGACAAACAAGAATAGCAGCCGAAGCAAAAGCAAAAGCTGACGCGGAAGCATTGAAAATAAAATTAGCAGCCGATGCCAAAGCCAAAGCCGATGCGGAAGCACAAGCTAAACTTGATGC
>JBDTNT010000394.1:0-9786 GCA_039933615.1 Flavobacterium sp.
AAGTCCCGATTTCGAAAAATACCAAAAAATAAAAAAGTATACAGACCATTTGGAAGTAGATGATTTCGATGAAAATGCGATGTTATCAAATATTCTTAAGCAGTCGAAAACAGCTCCAAAAGCAACTCCGAAAGTAGTTCCTTTATACAAAAAATGGGCATTTCGGGCAGCAGCTGTATTTGTACTTGCACTTGGAATTACTTTTGCAATGAAAATTTTTGTCCCTCAGACGCAGACAGCAGATTTTGGGAAGAAAACAACTTTTTCATTACCTGACCATTCCGAAGTGGTGCTAAATTCCGGTTCTGAAATAAACTATAAAAAATGGAACTGGGACAATAACAGACGCCTTGAATTAAAAGGGGAAGCCTATTTCAGAGTATCTAAAGGCAGACACTTTGAAGTCAACACCAGTCTTGGAAAAGTATCGGTTTTAGGAACTCAGTTTAACGTTAAAGCCCGAAAAAACAGGTTTGATGTAGTGTGTTATGAAGGTCGCGTAAAGGTAAATTATGCAAATGTTCAAATTCTTTTAACTCACGGACAAGGCGTTAGTTTTGAAAATGGAAAACAGGTTAACAGGACAATAAATTCATTGAAACCGGAATGGACGGACAATCAAATCTGTTTTTATAAAGAAAATATCCGAACCTTATTAGACGAAGTCGAAAGACAGTACAATATTACAATCGAATTGAATACGAAAGATACCATTTCCTTATTTACAGGGAAATTACCCGCTAAAAACCTGGATGTAGCTTTACAAATTATTAGTACAACCTATCATTTAGAAGCAAAAAAAGTAACTAAAAACAAAATAATTTTCGACGAGAAATAAATGTTCCGCCCCAAACAATTTCATTTTTTGTTTTTTATATTTTTCCATGTCCTGCATCTTTTTGCTCAGGACAAGGGAAAACTTATGCCTTTTAAAAAAATCATAACTGACATTGAACAACAGCACCATGTCAGTTTTAATTACACCGAGGATAATATTATTGGACTGCAGTTAAATCCGCCCAAAAAAACCTTATCCTTAGAGCAGAAACTGCAATATCTTTCCAAAAAAACCAATTTGTCTTTTGAAAACATCGGAGACCAATTCATTAATATTTATAAAAGAGACACTGAATCCAAAATAAGCTGTGGATACGTTTTTTCCGGTACGGATAAAAAACCTCTTGAAGACGCCAATATCAGTTTAAATAATAAAACTCAGGTTACCACTGATTCAAACGGGTATTTTGAATTTGAAAATGGGAATACAACTCTATTTTTAGTTAGTCACGTCGGATTCATGACCAAAAGAATTGCGGCTGGGAATGCCGACTCCAAAAATTGCCTCCAGATCGTATTAGAACCTGAAATTACAGAGCTTGAAGAAATTAAGGCCAACGCAATTTTGGCTTCAGGGATTTCAAAAAACAACGATGGATCATTTGAAATAAAACCCAAGAAATTTGGTATTCTGCCGGGACTTATAGAACCTGATGCTTTGCAGGCCATGCAGCAGATACCCGGTGTAAACAGTATCGACGAAAGTGTCTCAAGCATTAACGTCCGCGGTGGTACACATGACCAGAATCTGTTTTTGTGGAATGGGATCCGAATGTACCAAACGGGACATTTTTTTGGTTTAATATCGGTATTCAATCCAAATTTGGCACATACTATTTCTATTTATAAAAACGGGAGTTCTGCCTTTTTCGGAGAAAGTGTATCCAGTGTCGTGGCCATTTCCTCTACTCCTGAAACAGCAGAAAAAAACTCTTTCAGTGCCGGAATAAATATGATCAATGCTGATATTTATGCCAAGTACAATCTTTCGAAAAAAAGTTATATCGAAATTTCAGCCCGTAAATCCATTACCGATTTTGTAGAAACCCCTACGTATAAAGAGTATTTCAACAAAGTATTTCAGAACACTACCATCACCGATTTTTCAAAAAATCAAGACATTGATTATCAGAGTGATAAAAAATTCAGTTTCTACGATGCTACATTAAAATATGCTCAAAAAATAGGGCTTAAAGACCAAATAGTACTGGATTTAATAACGATAAAAGACAATCTGGAAGTTTTCCAGAGTGCGACTGTATACGATATAAACAAATCAGAAAACAATAATTTACGCCAACAAAATTATGGTGGAAATTTGTCCTGGAAAAGAAACTGGAACAGCTTCAATACGACAAAAATCAATATTCATAATTCTTCCTATGAACTTTTGGGCAACCAAAAAACGACCATGGAAAATCAGGTCGTTATTCAGGAAAACACAGTAAATAACAATGGCCTTAATTTAGAAAACAACCATACCATCAGTTCTAAATTTAGCCTTAACGATGGATATCAATTTGATGAAATAGGCATTACGAACTTAGAACAGGTAACCAATCCTGATTTCTATCGTAAAGTCAAAGATGTTCTGAGAACCCATGCCTTAATTTTGGAGGGAAAATACAACGATACGCTTTCCAGGATATATTTTAAGGCCGGAACCCGGATCAATTATATTGAAAAATTTAAAAAGTACATTGTAGAGCCGCGGGTACAATTTATCTATGGGATCAATAAAAGTCTGAACTTAGAACTGCTTGGCGAACTGAAAAGTCAAAATTCCCAGCAAATCATTGATTTGCAAAAAGACTACTTCGGCATCGAAAAAAGGCGTTGGATTATCTCCAATAACACTACAATCCCTATTCAGAGAAGTAAACAGTTATCCCTGAATTTATTCTACAAAAAGAATGACTGGCTGGTAGATGTAGAGCATTTTTATAAAAAAGTAAGCGGAATTACAACAGCCAGCCAGGGTTTCCAAAACCAATTAGAGTTTATCCGAACAACCGGCGATTATGAAGTATTAGGGACAGAAATTTTAGTCCAGAAAAAAATAAATCATTTTCTGACCTGGCTAAGTTATACCTATAATAAAAATAATTATCATTTTTCTGATTATGAATACCCTAGTTTCCCAAACAACTTTGAGTTAACGCATACTTTATCGGGAGCAGGAATTTATGAGAAAAACAATTTCAAAATTGCATTGGGGGCAAAATGGTCGTCCGGAAGGCCAAAAACTTCTCCTGACAACTCCCAAATTGATTTTTCAAATCCGGTGCTGTTTTACAACAAACCTAACAATACCAATCTGCATATTTTTTCACAGCTTAATCTTTCCTCTACGTACAAGTGGGAAACTGCCAATGGAATTCAATACAAATTAGGAATATCCATCTTAAATATCCTAAACAGGAAGAATGAAATCAGCGAATATTACAGAGTAAGTTCGTTAACAAATTCTATCGAAGAAGTTGAAACATTCTCGCTCCAAAGAACTCCAAATGTGAGTTTTAGAGTTTCCTTATAATACTCTTCAGGCAAGGTTTGTAAAAATCCCTGTCCCTCTTCTTATTTTCTTTTTATAAAATAACAATTCTCTGGTAGGGTAATCTGCTTCAGGGCTGTTTTACTATTGAATCCTATCAAAAGAATAAAAAATGAATTCATTTAAATGCCTGATACGCTGTCAGGTCCGCTTTTTTTATGACAGTACGTAAACTAAAAAGCTCCGGAATTATAGAACAAAATGCGCATTAAAAGTGGGCACTGCTTCCTGATATAGAATTATTATAAAAAACACTTTACTGAAGCTGTAAAGTTCATTTCCCTTTTCGATATAAACTAAATTAAATCATCATGAAATTAAAACAAATTAAATTCGCTTTAGTTGCTGTTGCGGCAACGACATTTTTCCTAAGCTGCAGTAGTGACAAGGATAGTGACAGTAACAATGTTACACCTCCGGAATCAAAAACAGAAATTGGACTTTCTACAAGTGCGACACTGGGGTCTTATCTTTCTGATAAAAATGGAAGATCTTTATATTTTTTCGCAACTGATGCAAACGGACAGGCGTCCTGCACAGGAGGATGTGAAGCCTTATGGCCGGCTTTTACTGTGGATAATTTAACCGCTGATAAATTAGGCACAGGATTAACATTAACAGATTTTGCAACTATAACCACTGCATCGGGTAAAAAACAAATAACGTATAAAGGCTGGCCGCTGTATTACTATGCACCGGTTTCTCAAGGCGATGCATATGGTAACGGTGGCACCAATACACCGGAAGCTGCAGGTAAAACAACCGGAGACGGAGTTGGAGGTGTTTGGTTTATAGCAAAACCGGATTATTCTGTTATGCTTGTAAAAAGTCAGCTTTTAGGCCATGACGGAAAAAACTACAAGTCAGATTATACTGTTGGTGATGGTTTGACTACTTACTTTACGGATGCTAAAGGAGTAACGCTGTATGCTTTCAAGAATGACAATTTCAAAAAGAACAATTTCACAAAAGCAGATTTTTCAAACAATGCTGTTTGGCCAATATATGAAACCGATAAAATTGTTGTTCCCTCTATTCTTGATAAATCTAAATTTTCTGTTATTACTGTATTTGGCAAATCACAACTGGTTTACAACGGCTGGCCATTGTACTATTTTGGACAGGATGCAGGCGTAAGAGGCGCTAATAAAGGAATTAGTTTCCCTAGCCCCGGTGTATGGCCTGTACCGGTAAAAGATATAGCTGCTGCAATATAAAATCAAATCCATTTATTGGATTCGTTTTATAATCTAAAAGTATTTCAGGTTAGTTTAAATATACTGTTGAACTAACCTGAAATAATACAAGGAAGTTGCAACGTTTTTTTCGCTGCAAACAACTCCAAATGTGAGTCTTAGAATTTCTTAACAATGCTCTTTGTGCAAGTTTTGCAAAAAAATCCTTGTCTCCCCTTTTATTTTTTTTTATAAAATAACAATTCTTTGGTAGGGTAATCTGCACCAAAGCTGTTTTAGTATTGAAACCCATCAAAAAATAAAATATGAAAAGAAAAAGAATAGCATTTATAATTGTAGCCTTGCTGTTAGTGACTTCTGCCGGCATTTATTTTTATTACGGTTTTCTTTTTAAGGAAGCACGCAATATAGAATCAGAAGTGCCGGATTTTAATGTAGCAGCGACAAAACTACTTAAGGATTATGAATCCGATCCAAAAATAGCAGATTCATTATACCTCAATAAAACTATTGAAATAACGGGAAAAGTAACCAAAGAAACCGATTCTGTAGTTGTCCTTGAAAACAGTGTTTTCTGCCTGTTTACTCAAAAAATAAAACAGAAACTTATCGGTAATAAAGTAACTGTAAAAGGGAAATGTATTGGTTATGACGAACTCTTTCAGGAGGTTAAATTTGACCAGTGCACTATTAATAAACAAAACAATTAATTAATTTATGAAGAAATTTTTAGTCCCAATCTGCCTTTTTCTGGCTACGATGGCATATTCGCAAGACGACTTACTGAACAGTCTTGATTCTACTCAGGTAGAGGAAAGCTATTCTACAGCAACTTTTAAAGCTTTACAGCTGGTCACCTTACAAACCACAAAAATGCCTGCAAAAAAGGAATTCTATTTTGTGGTCTCGCACCGCTTTGGAACTGTAAAAGATGGTTTTGACAGCTTTTTTGGTCTTGATAACGCTACTACAAAACTGGGCGGTATTTACGGCGTTACGGACTGGTTATCTGTCAGCCTTTCCCGACATACCTTAAACAAAATGTATGAGACCGGAGTGAAATACCGACTGATGAGACAAGACAATAATTTTCCGCTGGACATTGTCGGCTATAGTGTAGCCGATATTAATACCTTTTTGGAAAAAGACCAATATCCGGGTTTAGAATTTAAGCACCGTGTCGCATACGTACAACAGTTGTTACTGTCCAGAAAAGTCAGTGAAAAACTATCGTTGGAATTAGTACCGTCATTTATTCACAAAAACCTTTACAATCCTGATATAGAAAGAGATAATCAGTTTTCTTTTGGAGGAGGAGGTCGTTATAAAATCACGAAAAGATTATCTGTCAATTTAGAGTATGCGCACAATTTTGACAAACCAACTTTTTATAACAACCCATTGTCAGTAGGTCTTGACGTAGAAACCGGAGGACATGTATTCCAGTTAATATTTACGAATTCGCAATCTATGAGTGAAAGCGGCTACCTCACAAATGCAGCAGGAGACTGGGGCAAAGGAGATTTCTTTTTCGGATTTAACTTATACAGAGTATTTTAAAAACCATAAACAACAAATTATGAAAAAAGCAATAGCATTTACAATTTTACTGGCTGCCCTTACGGGCTGTAGCGATTCTGACACTGTTCAGGATATCCAAACACCACCAGAAACCGGAACGCCAGGTACAGATCCTACGGTAACCACAATCAGTTATACTAAAAACGTAAAATCAATTATTGATGCCAATTGTATCTCCTGTCACCAATCCGGAAGATCTGCAGCTTTCAGGCCTCTGACTACTTATGCTGAGGTAAAAACAGCTGTTGAAAATGCAAATCTGTTAAACAGGATTCAGCTGCAAAATGGACAGCAGGGACTTATGCCACAAGGTGGAAGAATGTCACAGACCAATATTGACCTGATTGTAAAATGGAATACAGACGGACTAAAAGAAAATTAATTATTATGAAAAAACCGCTTATTAATTTCTTTGTATTACTGCTGATTATTGTTGCAAATACAGATGCGTTTGCGCAAAAATTAATCACAAAAACAGGCAGTATAAAATTTCAGGCCTCTATGCCTTCTTATGAAGAAGTTGCAGCCGAAAATAAAAGTGTATCTGCCGTTTTAGAACAATCCACGGGAGATTTCGCTGCTTTGGTCCTTATTAAAGGATTTCGCTTTAAGGTTGCTCTGATGGAGGAACATTTCAATGAAAACTACATGGAATCTGAGAAATTTTCAAAAGCAACTTTAAAAGGTAAAATAGCCGATTTTGATAGTTCTAAAATTACAAATACAGCCAAAAATTTTACTTTAAAAGGAGATCTTACCATACACGGAAAAACAAAACCTGTAACAGTTACCATAAAAATTTCAAAAGCTGCCAACGGCGTTATTGCTCTGGGTTCATTTGAAGTAAAACCCGAAGATTTCGACATAGAAATCCCAGGTGTAGTAAGGCAAAAAGTGGCAGATAAAATAAAAGTCAGCTACAATTTCTTATTAGTTAAATAGTCCTTTGACTTAAATATTTAGAAAATAAAGAGTACCCTTTAAATTGGCTAAATAGATCTCTTTGATTTGGAAGATCATTAAACATGGCTAATGTTATGAGGTCAGTTTCATCATAAACTGGCCTCTTTTTTTTAAACAACCCTAACTAAATTTAAAATGACCTGCAAAAATTATATTGTTACCGGCGAGGATGTAAATGACGCTATGGTAATGGAAAGTACGGCGTACATTTCATACACACTTCGATTACTATATCATTTTTTGTTTGCTAACGGATATTCAAAAGAGAGGCTTAATGCTTTGCATCTGGGCTTAAGGGAAGGAAATCAGGAGTTAGTCATTCATAAGAACCTAATGTTTACCGAACCTTTTTTTGTTGAGATGAAACATTGTTATATAGAGGATAAAATCAATATTAAAAGTTACTTTTTCAATTCCAAAAACGAATGCTGCGCAGAAGTTACTAAAGAAGTAGAATGGTTTGACCCTATCCGCAAACAAGTTATTGTGGCACCGAAACAAATTCTGCTACATTTTAATCCCAATGCCAGAGCGTAAAAAGTACTTTCCCGGCTCCAGGCAAATATCTTCTTAGATTCCATATTCATTTAATGCGCTAAAATTCATTTTGTTACAATTTAGAACAGCTAAAAACATACAATTGAAAAGAAGCTGCCTTAATTTTGCGCTACAGAAAAAAATGTAGCCATAACTGCAATTATATACAGCTGTTTCTGTAGCTTTTATTTTTTCGAAAGAAGACAAATTCATAGTCCAAAAATACCACACAGATCAGTCAGGCCAATACTGGCGGTATCTTTTTACTGATCCCGTAAAGTACAGTACACTGGAATTTTTTGAGACCTTTTTTTCGAAAAATAACAACACTATACCACGACAGGGAATGATCAGATGAAAAAGACAGAATACGCCATAGTAGATATCGAAACCACAGGCGGCAATGCCAGTGGCAGCAGGATTACGGAAATTGCCATTATTATTCACGATGGAACAAATGTAATTGACAGGTTTGAAACATTAGTAAATCCACAAAAGGAAATACCGCTTCCTATTTTTGCGTTGACCGGTATTAATAATGAAATGGTTCAGCACTCCCCTGTTTTCGATGCTATTTCCGAAAAAGTGCTTCAGATGCTGACCGACCGGGTTTTTGTGGCACATAATGTAAACTTCGATTATTCTTTTGTCCGCCACGAGCTCGAAAAAGCAGGATTTAAATGGACAGCAAGGAAACTCTGCACCGTTCGCGCCGCCAGAAAAATCAAACCGGGTTTAGCTTCTTACAGTCTGGGCAATCTTTGTAATTCCTTAGAAATACCCGTAAAAGACAGACACCGCGCCGGCGGTGATGCAGATGCTACAGTGCTCTTATTTAAAATGTTATTAGAATGGGATGCCGAAGGAATCATTTCGAAAATGATCAAAAATACGGCACAAGACCAGCGTTTGCCTCCTAATCTGCCGCCTCAGGATTTTGAACAGCTGCCTGAAAAACCGGGCGTATATTATTTTTACAATCAGGTAAAAAAAGTAATCTATGTCGGGAAAGCCATCAACATCAAAAAACGCGTTGCGTCTCATTTCAGCGGTCATAATATCAATCCGCAAAGGCAAAATTTCCTGCGGGATATTCATAGTATTTCCTTTGAGGTATGCGCCACCGAACTCATGGCACTGCTTTTGGAATGTACCGAAATCAAAAAACTCTGGCCTGCCTATAACCGTGCCTTAAAACGTTTTGAAACCAAATATGGACTTTACCAATACGAAGCCCGCAACGGTTACCGGTATCTGGCGATAGGAAAAATGGGGAAATTCCAGGACAGTATCGAAGTGTTTAACAGCGAATTTGCGGCCATAAATCTTCTTCGTTCCCTTTCTGAACAATTTGAAATTGATTACAGGTTTTGTAAATATTCGAAGCCCGAAATAGCCGAATTCCTGCCCCAAAAAGACCTGTCGGATTTACCTGATGTTGCTTTGCACAATTCGAAAGTCGAAACTGCGATAGACTATTTCCTGAACAGCAGATCAACTTTCGCCATAATCGACAAAGGCCGGTCTGCAGAGGAACGCAGTTGCATCTGGGTAGAAAACGGTCATTTTTACGGCATGGGATACATCACTTCGGATATTGCAATTACTGAACCTTCGCAAATCAAAGATTTCGTTACGCCCTATCCCAGCAATCAATACATCGTGCAGCTGATTGATGCATATGCAAAGAAATATCCACGCAAAGTTTTTTTTAATAAAAATGCTTTACCGGATAGCCGGGTGACTGATGACGAGATAGATTGGTAGTTATGAATTTCTATGATGGAGCAAAAAGATGTAATTGAGGATAATATTCTTAAACAAATCCCGAATGCATTAAAAATTCCTGTAGGAGTGTTTCAGAATTTTGATGAGGAACAGGCCCTGAATGTTATTTCGAATACTTTTGGCGATAATGCTTGTGTTGGAAATCCAAATTCTACATTTAACTTCAATTCTATCGCAGAGTTAAAAACTTCGTATAGAAAAGATTGCTTTGTTTGAGCGCATGCTGAAAGAAAAAGAGGAAATGATAGCAAGACTTGAAAAACTAATGAATAAATAAAGTCTTGTAATATCAATCCTTTGATTTATAAGTAAAAGTCGGGAGACTTTTGA
>JBDTNT010000395.1:0-8775 GCA_039933615.1 Flavobacterium sp.
AGAAATGGTGAAGCAGCTAAAAAGTTTGATGCTGTAAAAGTATTTCACGACTATTTTTCTGAAATAGCAAAAGAAAAAGGGAAATTCGCAGGAGTTCAAAAAGAAAAAGTAGCTTACTACGCTTCCTTAAAACCAAAAGTTACCAAAACTAGTACTGGTTTAGAATACATTATTACTGAAAAAGGTACTGGTAAAAAACCTGCAATCGGAACCCAATTATACATTCATTATGCAGGATTCCTAGAAGACGGGACTTTATTTGATACCAGTATCGAAGATGTTGCAAAAACTTATGGAAAATTCGATCAGGCAAGAGCTGAAGCAAAAGCTTATCAGCCAATTCCTTTTCAGGCAGGTCGAAAAGACGGTATGATTCCGGGGTTTATTGAAGGAATCGAACAACTTTCTTTTGGAGACAAAGCTGTTATCTTCATTCCATCACATCTGGCTTATGGACAAACAGGAGCCGGAGGGGTTATTCCGCCAAACGCGAATATCATTTTCGAAATCCAATTATTAGAGAAACCACAATAACTAAACATAGACTTAAATTCGAAACAAAATGAAATTTAAATTTCTATTCTTATTTTGCCTTGCAGTAGTAAATATTCAGGCACAAACGACAAAGAAAACCACAGCTAAAAAGCCGGCTGGTAAATCAACAACTGCAAAAGTAGCTCCAAAAACTACTGCACCTGCTGAAGGAATTTTTGCAACAATTTCTACCACTAAAGGCGATATCGTTTTGTCTTTAGAATACGTAAAAGCTCCTCTAACGGTAGCTAACTTCATCTCTTTGGCAGAAGGTACGAACCCTAATGTAAAAGTTGAAAAACTGAAAGGAAAACCATTTTATGATGGATTGAAATTCCACAGAGTTATCAATGACTTTATGATTCAGGGTGGTGATCCGGACGGAAATGGTTCTGGAGGTCCCGGATTTTCATTTAAAGATGAATTTGTACAAGAATTGAAATTTGAAAAAGGTGGTGTTTTAGCAATGGCCAATTCAGGTCCGGCTACAAACGGAAGCCAGTTTTTCATCACCCATAAAGATACACCCTGGCTGAATGGTAAGCATACTATTTTTGGTCATGTGGTTTCAGGAATGGACGTTGTGAATAAAATTGTTCAGGATGATGTCATGAAAAAAATCACAATCACCCGTAAAGGTGCAGCAGCGAAAAAATTTGACGCTTTAAAAGTAATCAGCGATGATTCAAAAAAAGGAGATGTTCAAAAAGCGGAAAGCCAAAAAGTGATTGCTGAAAAAGTAGCATACTTTGCCAGTATAAAACCAACTGCAACTACAACTGCTTCAGGTTTAAAATATAAAATCACACAAAAAGGTTCTGGTACAAAATTACCTGAGGGATCTACTATTTATTTCCACTACGCGGGTTATTTTGAAGACGGAAGTCTTTTTGACAGCAGCATTACTTCTGTAGCGAAAGCGTACGGAAAGTATGATGCCAACAGAGATGCGCAAAAAGGCTATCAGGCTTTTCCTTTCACCGTTGGTAAAAAAGACGGGATGATTCCTGGTTTTATCGAAGCATTGGACATGATGACGGATGGCGAAAAAACAATATTCTTTCTTCCAGCAAGTTTAGCATATGGAGAAAAAGGTGCAGGTGGTGTAATTCCGCCAAACGCAACTTTAATTTTCGAAATCGAAACTTACAACAGTCAGCCTGCTAAATAATTTTCAGACTGAATTTCCTTATAAACTAAACCATCAAAGTTCAATTTTTGATGGTTTTTTTGTTTTTACTTTCTTAGTATTTATGAAAAAAATACTAAAAAACTCTTTTATAATGAAAATTCAATTTATTATTTTTTTTAATTGCAAATATAAGAAAAATCGTATTTTATTTATATCTTGCCCTCAAAATAAACTGTTGTGAGTCATTTTTGAATGTATGCTACAGCAGGAAATATGTTTTTTACCTAATTTGTATTTTTTTATTCATAATTATTATCTTTGAACTATGAGCACAGCAACAAGATCAAATCATATAGGGCGAAAAATCAGCCGTATTCGTGAACTTAAAGACATGAAGCAGGAAGCACTGGCACAAGCCTTAGGGACAAACCAACAAGCAATATCGGCTATGGAAAATAGTGAAACTATAGAGGACGAAAAACTTAAAGAAGTAGCAAAAGCACTTGGCGTAAGTGTTGAAGCGATAAAGAATTTTACAGACGAAAACATGATCACTTATTTCAATAATTTTTATGATAATAGTAGCGGTGTAGGACATGGAACATTTAACAATCAATGTAGTTTCAATCCCATAGACAAAATCGTTGAGCTTTTCGAACGTCTAGTGCAATCTGAAAAAGAAAAAAATGAGAATTTAGAAAAGTTATTAAAAGATAAATAATTTAAAAGAGACTTTAACAAAAGTCTCTTTTTGCTTTTAAAATTACTATTCTGTGTCATTTACGAGGAGACCCGAGCGATAGCGAATAGGCGAAGCAAATCTCCACAAGTAACTCCATAAAGTATAGCTCAGCGCGATTGATTCAGCAAGCGAAGATTTCTACTGCGAAAGGACAAACTCAACACACTAAGAATCTTAACGCCCCAATCTTGTCATTTCGAGGAACGAGAAATCACACAAGTAACTCAATTCCTATTGCATGTGATTTCTCGTTCCTCGAAATGACACAGCATGTACAATATTTCAAGTATAATCCCTTATTTTTTAGTCACTTCACAAAATTAGACTTGCCCCTTCTCTCTTTAAAATTTCCCACCCGGAATTCAGATTCAGTCAAAACTCATTTTCAATTTCCTGTCAAATCAATAATTTCAACATAAAATTAAACCTTAAAATTACAACTACAGCAAGGTTTTTATAGATTAAATATTAAATCCTAAACAAAATACCTTACCTTTGCCGGCTTGAATTTTTAAAACTAAACGGGTTAGCATGTCACAAAATAATGTATTAAAAGGAGTCTTTTTTGTTGCTTTAGGAGCCACAACTTACGGAATGTTAGCCACTTTTGTAAAAATGGCCTATTCAGAAGGATATACAACTGCCGAAGTAACAACATCTCAATTTGTACTTGGAATTATTGGTATTTTATTAATCAATGCTTTTCAGAAAATAAAACACAAAGAGAATGTAGTGAAAGCTACTCCCAAAAATATTTTCAACCTGATGCTGGCCGGTACTTCATTGGGAATGACTAGTTTATTCTATTATTTAGCTGTAAAGTTTATTCCGGTTTCCATTGGTATCGTGTTATTAATGCAAACCGTTTGGATGGGCGTTTTACTGGAAATGATTTTAGAAAAAAAACTGCCTTCAAAACAAAAAGTTATCGCTGTATTTATTGTGCTAATCGGAACAGTTTTGGCCACCAACATCATCCATAATGATATAAAATTAGACTGGAGAGGCCTGGCATGGGGAATTATGGCTGCCGCTTCTTTTACGACCACAATGTTTACTGCCAATCGTGTGGCAACCGAAATTTCATCGGCACAACGTAGTTTATATATGCTTTTGGGCGGTGCCGTAATTGTATTTTCATTTGCTTTTTATACTCAGGTAACTCCTTTCAATCTTGCCATTTTCCTGAAATGGGGAATTGTGTTATCGTTATTCGGAACTATTATCCCGCCAATGCTTATGAATGCAGGTTTCCCGCTAACGGGAATTGGATTAGGAAGTATCGTTTCTGCACTTGAACTTCCTGTTTCTGTAATGATGGCTTATGTTTTATTAGATGAAAAAGTAGTCTTTTTACAATGGCTTGGAATTCTGCTGATTATTCTGGCTATCATTATAATGAATGTAAATTTTAAACGCAAAAACTAGCTTCTTTTAGATAGTTCTAAAATTAAGCGCTTAACAATATAATATTTGTTAATTTTTTTCCTAAATTCGTGATAAAACTTACTATATCATGAATCTACCCTGGCATTTATATCTAATGGCTTTTCTTTATATAATTGCCGGAATCAATCATTTTAAAAATCCGGGAATGTACATCAGGATCATTCCTCCTTTTTTTTCAAATCCCAAGTTATTAAATACTTTAAGCGGAATTGCCGAAATTATTCTTGGCATTCTGCTGATACTTCCATTTTCTACTCCTTATGCAGCCTGGGGGATTATAGCTTTGTTAATTGCTGTTTTTCCTGCTAATCTGTATATGTTCCAAAAGAAAAAAGGAAGCTATTCAATATTAAAATTTATTTTATTAATACGTTTGCCCTTACAAATTGTGTTGATTTTATGGGCATATCAATACACCCATTTAACAATTAACTATTAATTAAAATTATTTTATCATGAAAAAATTATTTGCTGAGTTCTTCGGAACTTACTGGCTGGTTTTTGGAGGTTGTGGCAGCGCCATTTTTGCTGCCGGATTTCCCGGACTAGGCATTGGATTTGCAGGTGTAGCACTTGCATTTGGACTGACAGTACTGGCAATGGCCTACGCAGTCGGTCACATTTCCGGTGCACACTTAAATCCTGCCGTATCTTTGGGACTCTGGGCCGGAGGTAAATTTCCTGCAAAGGATCTTATACCCTATATTATAGCACAATGCATCGGAGCAATCGCAGCGGCAGGAACACTTTATACAATAGCATCCGGAAAAGCCGGTTTTGCAATTGATAATACGAAAGCCGGGGCCTTTGCCTCAAACGGATTTGGAGCATTTTCTCCCGATGGATATTCTTTACAATCTGCCTTTATAGCCGAATTTGTACTGACTTTATTTTTCGTAATCATCATTCTGGGTGCTACAGACAAATTTGCAAATAGCAATTTTTGTGGTGTCGTTATTGGCTTTACGCTAACTGTTATTCACTTAATCAGCATTCCGATTACAAATACTTCTGTAAATCCTGCAAGATCCCTGTCTCAGGCCATTTTTGTTGGCGGTGAACCATTGGCTCAGGTTTGGCTGTTTTGGGCTGCTCCCGTTTTGGGCGCTCTCATAGGTGGATTTATCTATAAAAATTTATTGCAAAATCATTCTGAAGAATCACAAATAAACAAATCAACTATTAACCCTTAAAATATAAACTATGGAGTTTTATTTCTTACTTATCGAAGCAATCTCGGGCGGCGGTTTCGGGCCTGCCTGGTAATATCGCTGTTGGTATCATTGGCGGAGACGCATGGAATTACAAAAGCATTCTGAAGAAGCACAAATAAACAAATCAACTATTACATAACCCTTAAAACATAAACTATGGAATTTTTATATTTTTTACTTATCGGAGCAATCTCGGGCTGGTTAGCGGGTCAATTATGGAAAGGCGCAGGTTTTGGTCTTATTGGTAATATCATTGTTGGAATCATTGGAGGAATCTTCGGAGGATGGCTTGCCCCGAAACTTGGCATCGGAGGCGGTGGATTGCTTTCTCAGATTATTATAGCTGCTGGAGGTGCATGGCTTTTATTATTTCTTATCAGTCTTATAAAAAGATAATGCTGCTAAAATAATAGTATTTAATTCTGTACTGATAAAAGAGAAAAGTGAAGTTATATTTTCACCTTTCTCTTTTTTTATTAAATTTGAAAAATAGCTTATCGTATTATGAATGAAATGATTACATATTTCACCACCATTCCTTCTTCACACCGAAGTTTAATCCTTATTGGAGGAATAACTGTGTTTTGGCTAATTGAAAATACCTTTCCATTATTTCAGATGAAATATAAAAAGTGGAATCATGCGGGTATCAATTTCTTCTTCACTTTTACTACCATTATTGTCAATTTTATTCTGGCTTTTATTTTAATAAAGACTGCCAGCTGGACAACAGAAAATCATTTTGGGCTTTTAAATTGGTTACCCGAAATCCCAATTTGGCTCTATACAATTATCGGATTATTGTTATTGGACTTAATTGGCGCTTATCTCGCTCATTTTACACAACATAAAGTAAAAGTTTTATGGCGTTTCCACCTTATTCACCATACAGACACATGGATAGATACAACAAGTGCAAACAGGCACCATCCGGGCGAGAGTGTGATACGGTTTGTATTTACCATCCTTGGAGTCTTATTTGTCGGAAGTCCAATGTGGATGGTCTTTTTGTACCAGTCACTTTCTGTCATAGCGTCCCAGTTCAATCACGCCAATATTTCACTTCCCAATAAGCTGGATGTCATTTTGAGTTATTTTATCGTCTCTCCAAATATGCACAAAGTACATCATCATTATGTTTTACCTTACACAGACAGCAATTATGGGAATATCTTTTCCATTTGGGATCGTATTTTCGGGACTTTTACAACATTACCAAAAGAGGATTTAATCTATGGTGTAGACACACATATGCTGCCCGAAGAGAATAATAAACTTAAGAATTTGCTTCATATTCCCTTCCAAAAATCAATATCTGCAAAAAACAGTTAAAATCATAAAAAAAATATCACAGATCGAACCAAGTAATTATTTTTTTTATTAATATTGATATATAAATTGAGAATCAATCTACTAATCATTAAACCTATTTTTGAATTAATTTTCACGTGATGAAAAAGAGTAACCGCAAAGAATTAAATTGGGAACAAACGGAAAAACTTGTTTCGTTGGCCTTAGAAGAAAAAAATCCATTTGAAATTATAAAAAAAGAATTTGGATTGGCAGAAAAAGAAGTACTGGAGATCCTGAAGAAGAAAATGCCTCTTGAAAAATTTGAGATGTGGAAAAAGAAAGCTTTAGCAAATAAACCAAAGCCAAAACCCGTTAAAATCGATGATTTTGATGAAGATTTGGATGGGAAATATTATATAAAAAACAAATTAGACTAGAAAAGGCTCCTGTATTTCAGGAGTTTTTTTTTATTTTTATAAGTTTTATCACAATTCTGTAACAATTTTACGTTTTGTAAGTCAAACACAAATAACTAAACGCAAACAAATGAAGAAAATAATTTACACTTTAGCTCTCGCTGTAACATTTTGGAGCTGTAAAACCGGTTCTGCCGGAGCTGCAAAAAAGAACACCGTAGATGTTAATATTAATCTTACCGACGTAAAAGACGATAAAGTTCTGGTAACTGTAACGGCTCCCGAAATCAAAACAGATGAAATAATCTACAGTATTCCAAAAACAGTACCCGGAACTTATTCTACCGATAATTATGGTAAATACTCTGACGATTTCAAAGCTTATGATGCGAAAGGAACTGCATTGGCAGTAAAAAGAATTGACGATAATTCATGGTCCATTTCAAATGCAAAAACATTACAAAAAGTTACTTACTTAGTTGGCGATACTTTTGACACAGAAAAAGGAACAGGATTTGGTAATGATGATGTTTTCTCACCTGCAGGAACAAACATTAATGCCGGAGTTAATTTCATGGTCAACACACATGGTTTTGTCGGATATTTTAAAGACAAATTAGACGTTCCTTATAAAGTTACCATTACACATCCTGAAACTCTTTGGGGAGCAACTTCAATGACAGATGAAGACGCCAGCAAAACAAGCGACGTTTTTACAACACCTCGTTACGCAGTTTTGGTTGAAAACCCGATTATGTATTCTAAACCGGATTACACTACTTTTAACGTAAACGGAATGGATATCCTGATTGCTGTCTATTCTCCAACAGGGAAATTTACGGCAGAAAGCATCACTCCGGAGATGAAAACAATGATGACAGCTCAGAAAAACTTTTTAGGCAAAGTAAATGCTACTAAAAAATACACTGTTTTATTGTACCTGTCAAGTATGGCAAAAGATGACGCACATGGTTTTGGGGCTTTAGAGCATCCTACAGCAACAACGGTAGTTTTACCGGAATCTATGCCAAAAGAAAAACTGGTAGAATCTATGAAAGATGTAGTTTCTCATGAGTTTTTCCATATTGTGACTCCATTGACTGTTCACTCAAAAGAAATTCAGTATTTTGATTACAATGCCCCAAAAATGTCAGAGCATTTATGGATGTACGAAGGGGTAACCGAATATTTTGCAAACCTTTTCCAGATCAATCAGGGATTAATCAATGAATCTGAATTCTATACGCGTATTGCAGATAAAATCGAGCAGTCAAAAAGCCTGAATGATACGATGTCGTTTACCGTTATGAGTGCTAATGTTTTAGAGCAGCCTTATAAAGACCAATACTTAAATGTATACCAAAAAGGAGCTTTAATCGGAATGTGTATCGATATCATCATCAGAGAAAAAAGCAACGGAGAAAGAGGAATCCTTGATTTAATGCACAGATTATCTAATGAATATGGTATTGAAAAACCATTCAATGATAATGAGCTTTTTGCTAAAATCACAGAATTTACATATCCTGAAGTGGGAGAATTTTTGAAAACTTATGTACAAGGTACAACTCCAATTCCGTATGATGTTTATTTAGCTAAAGTGGGTGTAACAAAATCAATGGAGAAAAAGGCGGTACCAATTTTCTTAAAAGGACAAACTCCTTACATTACTATTGACAAACAAACAAAAGAGATTGTTATCCGTTCTGATATCGAACCAAATGATTTTTTCAAGAATTTAAAGCTAAAAGGCGGCGATATCATTGTATCGGTAAACAGTAAACCATACTCGTTAACTAACATTTACGACTTAATTACAGAAAGTGAAAACTGGAAAGAAAATGATCCGATCACGCTTCAGATTAAACGTGGCGGTGCAGCGCAAACTATAAAAGGAACCGTAAAATTACCATACGAGGAAACAGAAACTTTTAAGGCAACTGATGCTTCAAAAGATAAACTTAGAAATGCATGGTTGAAAGGATAAACTCTTTT
>JBDTNT010000396.1:0-6194 GCA_039933615.1 Flavobacterium sp.
TCTCCTTCGTCGAAATGACATAAAATGTAAAATCTGCGTGAAAAGACCAAACGCGTTGAACATAATATCTAGGTAAAAAAAAACAATTATTTGTTTCGAATAATAAAACAAGGAAGTTATGAGAACTTTAGAAAACAGAAAGCCGGACAATCACTCCTCTTCTCCTTTTTTTGGACCAAAAATCCAAAAGAAACTAACGACCGGTACCGTGGGAGACAAATATGAAGTTGAAGCAGATAATGTTGCCGATAAAGTAGTAAACAAACAAAAAGGCGGTGGATTACTACAATCCAAAGCAGAAGACGGAGTACAGAGAAAACCAATTTCTGAAACCATATCAACAGTTCAAAAGCAAGATTTGGAACAAGAAAAACCTGTTCAGAAAAAAGGCAAGGAAAAGGAAGAAGAGAAAAAGAAAATACAGAAAAAAGCCGATAAAGAAGAGGATAAAAAAGTTCAGAAAAAGGGAAAAGAAAAAGAGGACGACAAAAAGAAAATTCAAAAAAAGGCCGATAAAGACGAAGATAAAAAGGTCCAAAAAAAGGGAAAAGAAAAAGAGGACGATAAAAAGAAAATCCAAAAAAAAGCTGATAAAGAAGAAAATAAAAAAGTTCAGAAAAAAGGTAAAGAAAAAGAAGACGACAAAAAGAAAATACAGAAAAAAGGCAAGGATAAAGAAGAAGATAAAAAGAAGCCTGTTCAGAAAAAATCAAATAATAGCGAATCTACTGTAAACAATAACAAATTAGAAAGCAATCTAAAAAGCAGTAAAGGCGGCGGTTCTCCACTTTCTAAAGGTGTAAAAAGCGAAATGGAATCTGGTTTTGGAACCGATTTTAGTCAGGTTCGCATTCATACCGACAGTAACGCTACACAAATGAGTCAGGATTTAGGCGCTCAGGCTTTCACAAACGGAAATGATATTTATTTTAATTCAGGAAAATACGATGCCAATAGTAAACAAGGCAAACATTTATTGGCACATGAACTTACGCATACCGTACAACAAAGTTCCAGTGTTCAAAAAAAGGAACAAACTCAAGTGCAAAGAAGCTGGCTTGGCGATGCCTGGGACAGTGCAACAGATACTGTAAGCGACGGCTGGGATGCCGCAACAGGAGCAGTTTCTGATGTGGCTTCAAGTGTTGCAGATACCGTAAGTGAGGGCTGGGATGTTGCAACAGGAGCAGTTTCTGATGCAGCTTCGAGTGTTGCCAGCGGTTTAAGTTCTGCCTGGGATACTGCAACTACATTTCTTGGAGATGCCGCTTCTTCTGCATGGGAAGGTATGAAATCATTAGGAAGTGATGCGATTGATTGGTTGTCTGGTGCAGCATCTTACGTTTGGGACGGAATTAAATGGTTTGGAAATCAAGCATGGGATATTATTAAAGTTATAGGTACTTTTTTATGGGACAAACTATGTCTTTTGGGCAACAATGTCTGGTCCTTTATTTCTAATATTCCATCCAGATTATGGAGAATAATTGTTCACGGTTGGGACGGAATAACAGGCGCCTTAAGTTGGGCATGGGACGGTTTAAGCGGTGCTGCCGGACATTTATGGCAAGGCGTCAAAGGTGTTTTTGGCTGGTTAGGCGGTGGCATAATGGGCGCTGCAAACTGGTTATTAGACGGTGTAGTTGCCGGTTATGACTGGGCAGTAGATTTTGTCAATGCTCCAAGCCTGTCAAAACTCTGGAATGCTTTAACCGGAACTTTGGGTTGGGTATGGAAAGGTATTTCCGGCTTTGCACAATGGGGATGGGACGGTGTCGTTGGTGCTGCAATCTGGGCATGGCAAGGAATAAAAGGTTTCGCTTCCTGGATTTGGGACGGCGTTTTGGGCGGACTTACCTGGGCAGGAAAACTGTTATTATACATTATCGATTTACTTGGAATCTTCGAAATATTACAGCTCATATGGGGTCTTATTTTTAGAATGAGAAAATTAACCGATGTAGAAATAAACGCATCCCTACAAGTGCATCCCGCAGGAATGATTCCATACGATCAGATATACGTAGATGAAGGCTCTTTGGTTGCATTCATCTCCGGTTATTTTTCTCCTGGCGGAGGTTACAGAGCAGTAACAACGGCACATATAATTCATGCTGCACCGGGAGAAGACACTGCTACAATGGTTCACGAATTGTCGCATGTGGCACAATATGAGCACGCAGGATCTGTATATATAGCACAAGCAATACATGCACAAGCTTTCGGCGAAGGTTACAATTATATTAATGCCGACAGAACATTTAAACATCAGCATTTTAATGAATTCAACAGAGAACAACAAGCCTCAATCTGTGAAGATTATTATAAAGCATTAAATGGCGGTGGCGGAAGTGCTTCTGCCGGTGCTCTGCAGCCTTTCGTTAATGAAATGAGAGCCGGTAAATTTTAAAAAAATGAAACATGAAATTATTAATTCTAAATCTCAATAAGAATAAATTCCAAATTCCAATTTTAAAACGAGCCGATCAATCGAGATTTGAAAATTTGAGGTTTATAACCGTTTTCTGTTTCATGTGTTGCTGCTTTTTGGGATGTGATACTATTTATCAGAACAAATCAAATATTTTGTCTGTAAAAGCAGATTCATCCCTATCAAAATGTTTAAGAGTTGATGGCGTATTATCGGTTTTTCCAAGTTTAAAAAAAATATACATCAACCCTAAGAATGACAAGATTTTAAAAGAAGATATTCTGATACTTATTTTTCATGATAAAGAAGATCTATTAGCCTTTAAAAATAAAATAAACCAAGAAAGTAACAAATCGATTGCAAATATAAAACTGAAGTTCGATTCTAAAAAAACAGAATCTGCCTTAGTTCAAAAAAATAATATGATTCCGTATGTTTTGTCTTTGAATAATACAACGGTTTTTAAAGATGGATTGTGGATTGTTTTTTATTCTGAAAGCAATCAGGATATAGAAACTTTTTTAGAATTTAAAAGAATAGGAGTTGACGAAATTCCAAAAACAAATATAATTCCAATTTAATATTGATAAAGAATGCCAGCCTTTACACCAAAAACAAAAGCAAGTTCTTCGCACTCCTCATCTCATCAAGATAAGGGGCAGGAATCTTTTTTTGGTATACAGGCAAAATTAAATATCGGAAAATCTAACGATAAATTTGAAGCTGAAGCCGACAGAGCTGCAGATCAGGTTATTGCCAAAAAACAAACGCCAAACACAGATCCTTTCTTTTCTCCATCGCCGGTAGTACAAAAGAAACTGGCAGAAGATGTTCAAAAACAAGAAGAGCAAAACAAGGAAATTCAGCAAAAAACAGTAGCTGAAACCATCACTCCGGTTGTGCAGTTGAAAGAGGATTCAATCCAAAATAAACTCGATTCCAAAAAAACTGAAAAACGCGAAATAAGCAAAGATTTTTCTAAACCAAAAACAGTAATTCAGAATAAACCTGAAGATAAGGTTCAGAAAAAAGAAGTACCGATACCACCCAAAAAAGAAGTTAAAAAAGCAGAAACTCCTGCCGCAAAAGCAGTTTTACAAAAACCGCTAATCCAGACTAAATCTGAAGAAGAGCTTCAGAAAAAAGACGAAAAACCCAAAGACGAGAAAAAGACTGAAATTCAAAAGAAACCTTTAGTCGAACCTGTAACTCCTGCTGCTGCAGAACCTAAAGTGGAAAGCAATAAAATTACTGCAACTATAAAACCGGTAATTCAGCCAAAAGCGGAAAAAGAAATCCAAGCCAAAGAAGAAGACGAAATTCAGACCAAAGAAGACGAAAACGAACTTCAGATGAGCGCGAGTGCAGATGCAAACCCTTCTGATACTTCTAATCTTGAAGGCACTTTAAACAGCAGTAAAGGCGGCGGTTCTCCCCTATCCGGAAAAGTAAAAACCGAAATGGAATCCGGTTTTGGAGCCGATTTCACTAATGTACGCATTCACAACGATTCGACCGCGGTTCAAATGAACAAGCAATTGGGTGCTCAGGCTTTTGCAACCGGAAATAATATTTATTTTAACGAAGGAAAATACAATCCAAATTCACAATCAGGCAAACACTTACTTGCCCACGAATTAACACATACGGTTCAGCAAGGAGCATCTATTAGAAAAAAACCTGAAAATAATATATCCTCCGCTCCCGAAATGATTCAGGGTTCGTTCCTTGATTTAGTTCCGGATTGGATTATTAATCAGGCACGACATATTCCGGGTTACACCCTTTTTACCGTTATTATTGGGTACGATCCGTTGCGCGAAGTCGATGTAGAAAGAACTCCTATTAATCTTGTAGAAGGATTAATGGGATTGATTCCTTTTGGAACAGCCATATTCGATAAACTTCAGGAATACGGAATATTACAACAGGTTTTTGATTGGGTCGAAGGAAAACTAGGCGAACTAGGATTAACAATCGACAGTATTATGGATATGGTTGAAGATGTTTGGGACAAAGTATCTTTTCCTTACACTGACATCATTGATTTAGTTGCTGAAAAATTTGAAGAATTAGTTAACAGAATAACTTCTTTTGTTACTGCAACAGTTGATCAGGTAATCACCTGGATAAAAGAAGCATTGATTGGTGTTGCCGAACCAATATTGGCAGAAAATAAAGCTTGGGCATTAATTAAAAAAATAATCAAATACGATCCGTTACGCGATGAGGCCGTTAACGCAACGACAGTAGAAATATTAGAAGATTTCCTTATTCTGATAGGGAAAGAAACCGAGCTTGAGCAAATGCGTGAAAAAGGCACGCTGCAAAAAACTGCCGATTGGCTGGATACACAAGTCGGAACTTTTACTTCGTTATTAGGCGAACTTCGCGGACTTATAACTTCGGCTTGGGATGCGATTCAGCCTTCAAATTTGATGAATATTGCTGATAATCTTTCAGCACTTGCTGCACAAGCTGGCGGATTCCTGCAACGCGTTTGGGATTTTGCTTCAGGCGTAGCACTCAAAGTTCTGGAACTTGTCAAAGAATCGTTATTAGGATATCTTTCTTCGCAAGCCGCAACAGTTCGAGGTTATTCATTGATAAAAGTAATTATAGGACGAGATCCTTTCACAAATGAAAATGTTCCGCGATCTGTTCCAAATCTTATTAGAGGTTTTATGAGCCTGATGGACGGTGGCGAAGAACAATATGCGCAAATGGTTGAAACGGGTGCAATTGCCCGAATCGTTGGCGAAATTGAAGCTGCTGTTGCAACTTTAAACATGACTCCAGCGGCTATTATTCAGCTGTTTACTGATTTATGGAACTCGTTTACAATTGATGATCTTATTCATCCGCTTGATGCTTTTGTCCGAATTATCGAGAAATTTGGAGAACCAATCGGACGTTTGATTGCTTTTGTGGCAGAAATCGTAAGAATCGTTATTGTAGCTATTCTCGAGATTATGAATTTCCCTTTCGACTTGATCGGAAACATCATAACTCGTGCAATGCAGGCAATTGATGACATTAAAAAAGATCCTATTGGTTTCCTTAAAAATATATTGCGCGCCATCAAACAAGGATTTGTTCAATTCTTTGACAATATTGTTACGCACTTAATCAACGGTGTTACCGGCTGGTTAATGAGCGAATTGAAAGACGCCAATATTCCAGTTCTGACTGATTTCTCTTTGCGAGGCGTAATTGCCTGGGTACTTGAAGTGCTTGGAATATCAATGGAGAAAATATGGGAGAAACTGGCCGCTCATCCTAGAATTGGTCCGGCAAGAGTCGCCAGAATCCGCAGTATGATTAATACTCTTGAAGGTATTTGGACCTTTATAAAAGATGTTCAGGAGCGCGGAATGGCGGCCATTTGGGATAAAATTCAGGAACAACTTAGTAATTTATGGAATACTGTTCTCGATGCGGTAAAAAACTTTATCATGGAACGCATCGTGAACCGAATAACCGCCAGATTATTAAGTATGCTCGATCCAACCGGAATTATGGCAGTTATAAATGGTGCAATTGCTTTGTACAGCGCTATTCAGAGTTTTATAAAATACTTACGTGAAATGCTCGAAGTAGTCAATTCGTTTGTCAACGGCGTTGCAGATATCGCAAAAGGAAATGTTGCCACCGCAGCCAATTATCTCGAAAATACTATGGGACAAGCCATGCCAATTGTAATTGGATTCCTTGCCAATCAGGTTGGACTTTCGGGAATTGGAGCACGAATTGGCGAAATGAT
>JBDTNT010000397.1:0-5640 GCA_039933615.1 Flavobacterium sp.
CTGCGGGTTGATATTTTTGTTTTAATGATTAAAAGAAAACGTATATATTTAAACCAGTTATGATAAAATGATTTTGTATTTTTCTTCGGCTTCCGAAGGAATATTTTTTAATGAGAGCGACCCGATTTGGAATACCTTCTCAATAAACGCTATACTTTCATCTATGGTCGTATTTTGGTCTTTTAAGTGACTTGCAAAATGACTGGTGATTTTTTGAGTAATTCGCGAACTTATTAAATCAGCCTGTTCCTGATCAAAATTTGTTATTTTCTTTCTTTGAAAATCCAATTCGCTCGCTATAATTTCGTTCAATTTTGTTTTTAGAGCATGAATAGTAGGGGCATATTTTCGACCATTTATCCAAGTATTCAATTCTAATTTCATATCTTCAATAATGGCTTCTGCGGCAGGAATATGCTGTTTTCTTCTTTCCAGGGTATCGTCTGTCATTTGAGACAAATAATCTAAATGTATTAAAGTTACACCTTCTATTTGTCCTACATCCGGATTTACATTTCTTGGAATAGATAAATCCAAAATCAATAATGGCTTTTTTAAATTTAATAATGACTTATCAATAGTGGGCTGATTTGATCCTGTAGCTACCACTAAAACATCAGCCTGTTGTATTTCTTCTTGCAAATTAGCATAATCTTTTACAACAACATTTAATTTTCCAGCTAATATTTTGGCTTTGTTTTTTGTTCTGTTTATAAGAGTAATATGGCTATTCTTAGTGTGTTTTACCAGATTTTCACAAGTATTTCTGCCTATTTTTCCTGTTCCGAATAAAAGAATGTTTTTATTTCCGATATCTTCTACATTTCGGATAATATATTGAACGGATGCAAACGAAACGGACGTTGCACCGGAAGAAATTTCGGTATCTCTTTTGATTTTTTTGCTCGCCTGGATAACTGAATTTACTAAGCGATCCAGAAACGTATTTACTAAATTCTGTAGTTTACTTTTGTTAAATGCAATTTTAATTTGGCTTATAATTTCAAAATCACCCAGTATCTGGCTGTCTAAACCTGTTCCCACGCGAAACATATGGTTGACAGCTTCCTGATTTTTATAGATATAAGCAACTTCCCGAAATTCTTCAACAGAACCACTGCTGTTATCACAAAGTAATTTTATTAACTCATAAGGGTGATGGGCAAAACCATAAATTTCTGTTCTGTTACAAGTAGAAGTTACAAGAAGCGATTCTATTCCTTCTGCTTTGGCTTGTACCAATATATCAGATTGTGCTTTAGCATCTAAGCTAAATTTCCCTCTAATTGTTGCATCTGCTTTTTTGTAACTTAAACCTAAAGCATAAAAAGTGGTGGTTTTGGACAAGTAAAAATTTTCCATATAATGCTTACCTTAAAAATTCGACAAAATTATTACTAACTAATTTAGGAATATAACGCTAGAGGTACCTTATATTGCTATGAAACATTCATTAAATCTAAACAGAATTTATACCCTCTGATTTATGGTATCAAGCTTCTACAATATATTAAGTGCTTTATTCCAGATAATAATCTTGCCATAAATTAGCAGCAAAAAAATATCATTATGAGTTTAAATAAATACAATTATACTTTATATAACTCACATTTGCATAAGTGGTGAGAGTTTATAAATTAAAAAAGGTACACTTAAATAAAAGCGCTACCCGAAAAAGGCAGCGCTTTTAAGAAGATTATTTTTGAACAATCGGAGTTCTCAATGATTCTAAAACAGCAACTATATCAGTATAAAGTTCTGTATTTGAAGCAACACCATTTGCATTTGCTGCAGCACCAACATACCCTTCAAATTTTGTATAATCTGCACTGCTTGATTTTGTTCCCATACGGGCATTTGTAGCTGGATTATGAGCTGCAGTCATACTTAATCCTGAGTATGTATTTACAGCGTTGGTTCCTCCTGTGTTGAACGAGAAGAAATCAGTTAGATTATCTGATAATTTTGCAATATTTGTAGCCTGAGTGTTACCTGTTTCTGCTAAAAGTGGTGCAAAATGAGCCTGTAAATTTCCGGATGCATTTGATTGAACATCTGCCACGATTAGCCCAATTGCTGAGTTTACAACTTTACGAAAACTCAAGCGGCCTTTTTCGATCATTTGTCCTGAATTATCCGGATCTGATACCATCGCTGTTCCGCCTAATCTGTTATAAATAGATTCTTTTACTACAGGTGCCGGCGCATCATTATCATTACTGCAGGAAACCAATGTTGCCGATGCAACGAGTAATACACTAAGTGTAATTTTAGAAAAATTTGTCATAATAAAATATTAATGGTTAATTAAAAAAATGATTTATTTTTTGGGATAATTTGTAACTAAAGCTATTTTGGTCAATTGGACAAACTTCTTTGTTGGCTAAATTTTCTGGTAAAATGTAACGCTGCGCATCATAATGTCTCTTATTCATTAATTCGTCATAAACTTTTTTAGAATTAGTAATTTTATTGTTGTGGAAATAGACCACTACATTTCTTTTGACGATTATAGAGTCTGAGGTTAATCCTTTAATAGATCTTAAATCCGAACATATTTGTTTTGCCTGAACAGAATCTATGTTTGTTTTAAAATCAATTCTGCTTACTTGTAAATTTGGACTTTCATAAACAGCTGGCTTAGCGGTAATGATGTGGAAAATAAGAATCGCAAAAAATAAGGCAGTAATTCCCACTGCAATCCAAAGTCCTTTTTTTATTGTTTTGTTAATTTTCGAAGGCATACTTTATAAAAATTAATTAGATTTTAAAACCATATACGGTAGCTTTTTGTACCTGGTTTTATTTAAAAGGAATTATTGATCAATTTAGAATTGTTTTAAATACCCGGAACAGCATAAAATCGAATACCCTTAGAATACCCTTGCCAGATTAAATCCAAAAAACACATCACCTTTGGTCCAGTCCCCTGATGTTCTGGCAAGATATCCTGCTTCGTCAATTCCTTGAGAATTAGTAAAGTGCATTTGAAAAACGTGTCCTCCTGTTTCTAAATCAAAACCAATAGATAATGGATTGTTGTAAAGAGAACCAGGTGCTCTATTTAAATTTGCCGCATAGTCGATATTTAGGGACCAGCGTTTAGAAAATTTATATCTTCCTCCAACACCAATGGCATATTGTGAATTGCTTTGTGCTTCATTTTCCACAAAATTTTCATGAAAAAAAGTAGGCACTACTTCCAGAGAGAGGTTTTCAGAGAATTTTTTAGAAATTAGCAGCTGCGCGACATAAGTCAGTCTATTTTCAAATTTTAGTTTAGGATACAGGCTTTCTTTTAAGGTATTGTTAATCGACATGCTGTTAAACCCGACAATAGAAACTGGGAAACCATTTTTTATTTGAGAAAGCAAGGCGTATTTTACAGCAAAATCGTAGGCCAACTGACTTCTTGCAGCACTTACATTAAGACCATCGCTTAATCCATATATAAATTTGATTTGGGTATTGGCATTATCCAATCCGTAAAAACCTTCAAAACCATCTTTTACAGATCCAAATCGGTGCGCTATAACTAAATATAAATCTTTTTTTGCTGCTAGTTTTGTAGATTCGAGATTAACAATTTTGAGTGCTTTAAAGGCAGAGGTAACTTTTTCTTTTGTAATGGGAGTATCTACTCCTGATAATAAATCATCTTGGGAATAGGTCAATAATGGAAATAAAAATAATAATAGGAAGAGCTTTTTCATAGAGGTAATTTTTAATTTTTTAGTTGTTTAGTAGACAATCGAGCTTTGGTCTATTTTAAATTCTTGTAATAATTCATCATACCCTAAAAAGCGACCTTTAATTTTTAGTATTTTACCTGATTTTATTTCTGCAGGAACATTCTTTTTGAATGTTGCAAATACTTTTTCACCCAGTACGATTCCATTACCTATGGTATCAATATCCGTTACCTGTGCAGTCAATTCAATGGTTTTGTCCTGGTATTTGACAGAAGAGAGACTATCATTGGAAGTAAATTCTTTTTCGAGTCCGGAAATCGTTACTACAAAATCCGGTGATTCTGATTTGATATCACGATGTTCCTTATAGAGATATAAGTAAACCGAAAATAGAATTGCGAGTAAAAGCGAGATTATTAAAAGTATCTTTTTTAGCATAAGTGTTTTTTTAAACGTTAGAAACATCTACGTTAAAAAGCTGGTATTGGATTTATACTGAAAAATGTACTTCTCTAAAAAACTATATGATTCATTTCACCGTATATGCTTCTTGAAATGATTTTATGATTCATTACGAGTTATAAGATCATTTATTCTTTCAATTAAAAACCAAACTATATGAATCTAAAAACTATTTTCGTCTTTTTATCCTTCACAACATTCCTTACGAGCTGTACCAATGATAATTCCGGCACTTTAATGGATACACCGCCAATTACAGGTTTGGCAACATACAATCAGAATGTCAAATCTATTATTGATAATAATTGCATTGTCTGCCACGCTGCCGTTCCTAAAAACAATGCACCTATGTCTTTAGTAACTTATGATCAGGTCAGAAATGCAGTCTTAAACCGTGGGTTGCTTACGAGAATTTCTTTAGAGAACGGCGATAGTTCCTTAATGCCTAAAGGTGGACCAAGATTGCCACAAACTACAATAGATATTATTAAAAAATGGGAACAAGATGGATTATTAGAACAATAATCTATAATAAAATTATGAAAAAAAGTATACTCATACCAATGTTATTGGCTTCATTCATTGTTTTTGCGCAAGAAAAAATGATAACTAAGTCGGGGACAATAACAATTGAAGCTTCTGTGCCTTCTTTTCAACCAGTTATCGGAACCAATAGTGCTGTAACATTTGTTTTAAATCCAAAAACAGGCGAGATTGCCTGCCTGGCTTTGATGAAAGGATTCGAATTTGAAATTGCTCTGATGGAAGAACATTTTAATGAAAATTATATGGAAACAGATAAGTATCCAAAAGCAATTTTCAGAGGACAAATTGAAGGATTTGACGCCAACAGCCTGACTGGAGATTATAAAGATTATATAATTAAAGGAAAATTAGAGCTGCACGGAAAATCTAAAGATATAAGTGTAAATGCAAAGATTACCAAAACAGGTTCCAATATTGCTATTTTCTCAGATTTCTCAGTAAATACAGGTGATTTTAACATTCCAATTCCATCGCTTATTAAATATAAACTGGATAGTAAAGTCAATATTAAAATCGTTGCTATTTTGAAATAAGGATCTAAAACAATAGATTAAATCTTCTTGATAATTCCTGAGATTTTCTTCTGCCGATTTATTAGAGGCAGAGCGCAAATTACTTTAATTTAGGCACAAAATTTAATTTTAAAATAACCATTTTCAAACCGCTCAGATCAATAAAATTAAAAGGTTGTTTGTTGATAAATAATAGTTTATATGTTTTTTTTTAAACGGTACAAGACAAGGTTTTTCTTCCTTGTTCCGTAGATTGCCTCTCATTTACATGTTGATTAATAGTTAGTTATCTGGGAAAAATATCGGAGAATTTGGTAACAAAAACTACATACAGATTATTACTCTTTAACCCGTTGGGTGCAATTCTATTTTAAAAATGCAACGTATCTAATTTAGAACGCTGATGACACCGATTTGCTACCGCAAAA
>JBDTNT010000398.1:0-11959 GCA_039933615.1 Flavobacterium sp.
TTAATTTTTATTTTCACTTTCACACAAAAGCTGTGTGAAACTTAATTTTTATTTTCACTTTCACACAAAAGCTGTGTGAAACTTAATTTTTATTTTAACTTTCACACAGAAGTTGCGGGAAACATGCTTTTTATTTTAACTTTCCCACAGAGTTCGTATAACTTCAGAAGAGATGCTGCTAAAAAAAAACGCCTCAAAAATGAGACGTTTTTCACAACAATAATTAATTAACGGTGATTATCATGTGAATGATTTTCATCTTTATTTGGATGCCCTTTTGGTTTCCCGGAATCATCCTTTTTAGGCTTTTGTCTGTTATCCGGCTTATTGTTTTTTGCCGGTTTACTGCCTCTGTTTTTTTGTGGCTGTCCTTTATACCCTTTCGGATATTCAGCCCTGTGTTTGTTATGATACGAATAAGGTGTCTTTCCTTTGTAATCTTTTATAACTACTTTATAGCCATCATAAAAATCATAATTTCTGTATCTTGACGGCAATTTGCTCTCCCGAACCCATTTTCCATTGTTGTCATAAATATATTGGCTTTCGGTTACATCATAATAAATATCAATATCCGGTAAGTAATAATATCTGCTGTCATCATTTCCTTGTGGTCCCCAACTTGGAGGCGTGCCAATATTTACATTAATTGAAACTTTTGCATGCGACAACATACCCATTAAAAGCACTAAAGCCAGTCCTAATTTTTTCAGTCTTTTTTTGTTAAGTATTAAATTTGATTTGTTGTATCTAAGGTACTCCGAATATTCAGGAATGGCATTATTCATTATACCGAACGACCAAACCCATCGACGAACTGCCTGTTTTAAACTACTTCAATTTTAATACTTTTATAGGTTCTATTTCCAGCCTCCGCCTAAGGCTCTGTACAAATCTACCAAAGCCTGAAGCTTCTGCAGATTATCATTTACACCGCTTAATTCCGCCGACAAAAGATTTTGCTCTGAAGTCAGTACATCGGTATAATTGGTGGCAGAACTGTATTGTAAAAGTTGTTGCGTATAATCCACTGCTTTTTCTAATGATTCAATTTGTCTGGCTCTAGAATCCTGTTTTTCAACAGCCATCTGATACGCGTACAAGGAATTCGAAACTTCCTGACCGGCAACTAAAAGACTTTGTTGAAAGTTATTGAATGCCTGTAACTGTTGTGATTGCGCTGTTGTGAGTCTGGCTTTATTTTGTCCGTGATTGAAAAGCGGTTGGGTTAATCCTCCTATAATCGAATAAAAAACAGAACGATCAAAGAAATCCTTTATTTCTAAATTCGAAAATCCGCCACTTGCCGTAAGGGTAAGGCTGGGGTAGAAATAGGTACGTGCCAGATTGGTGCTCTCGAAAGCAACCCTGAAATTAAATTCGGCCTGACGCACGTCCGGACGATTATGCAACAATTGAGAAGGCAGGCCAATAGCAAGAGTTTCCGGAATTACCTGATCTGCCAGCGTTCCTCTTTCAACTGGTCCTGGTCCCTGACCCATCAGGATATTCAGGGTGTTCTCGATTTCACGAATACTTTGTTTCAAATCCGGAATTAAAACTTCTGCTGCATATCGGTTGGCTTCGCTCTGTACAACGGCTGCACCTGTTACAATGGCTCCTTCTTTCAGCTCTTTTATCGTCTCCACATTTTTGATACGGCTTTCCAGTGTTTCCTTTGTAATTTCCAGTTGTTTGTCAAAAGACAACAACAGGAAATAATTATTGGCAATATCAGAAATCAATTGGGTCTGAACAGCTTGTTTCGCAGCATCTGTCGCCAGGTACGAGGCAAAAGCAGCTCTTTTTGTACTGCTTAGTTTACCCCATATATCAGCTTCCCATGAGGTGCTTAAACCTAATTTATAAGTAGTTGTCAGCGTATTGATGTTAATCCCGGCCGGAAAGTTAAGACCGGCTTCTGATTGTTTAGTACGCGTTACACTGGCATCCAGATTTAGGGTTGGATAATAGGCCAGTTTGCTCTGACGCAGTGTGGCACGAGCCTGAACGATATTTTCAATAGCATTTTTCAGGTTCAGGTTCTGATCGAGCCCTTTCTGAATCAATGCCGTCAGTTTTGGATCCTTAAAAACACTCTGCCACGGCATATCAGCAATTGTTGCAGAATCGGCCGAAGCCTGATCGCGAAACAATTTTTCTGTCGAAACCGTCGTGGGGCTTTCGTATTTTTTAACGGCACAGGCACTCAGAAGTGCGGCAGCAGTTAAAAGGAGAATATATTTATTTGAACTATGAGTCATCTTTTTTCTTAATTAAATTATTACTCTTTATGAGCTTCTAATAGTGGGGTTTCTTCGTCATCGTCTTCGTCGTAACCCTCTTTTGCAGGACCGCTTAGTTTTTCCTGTAAAGTCTGGAAAACGATAAACAATACCGGAATAACAAATACCCCTAAGATTGTTCCGATCAGCATTCCTCCTACAGCTCCTGTTCCAATTGATTTATTACCAACGGCACCGGCACCTGAGGCAAACATTAAAGGAACAAGTCCTAAAATAAAGGCAAAAGAGGTCATAAGAATTGGTCGTAAACGGGCTACGGCTCCTTCAATAGCCGACTGGACAATCGGCAATCCTTTTCTTCTTCGTTCTAAGGCAAATTCAACAATCAAAATACCATTCTTCGCCAGCAATCCGATCAGCATGATTAAGGAAATCTGCAGGTAGATATTACTGTTTAATTTGAATATGATCGAGAATAAATAAGCCCCTGCCAATCCAAACGGAATGGAGAATAATACCGCAAAGGGTAAAATATAACTTTCGTATTGTGCACTTAACAAGAAGTAAACAAATACCAGACACAATATAAAAATGAAAATAGTCTCACTACCCGAAGCCAGCTCCTCACGGGTCAATCCGGAGAATTCATAACCATAACCTGCCGGAAGATTTTCGGCGGCTACTTCCTGAATTGCCTTGATCGCATCCCCTGAACTAAATCCCGGATTTGGAGCTCCCGTAATCGCAATGGAAGAGAAAAGGTTGAATCTTGAAATGGATTCCGGTCCGAAAACCCTTGTCATTTTTACAAATTCCGTAATCGGAGCCATTGTTCCCGAACTGTTTCGGACAAAGATTTTATTCAATCCTTCGGTATTCGTACGGAATTCCGGAGAAGCCTGAATCATAACACGGTACTGTTTTCCGAATTTATTGAAATTTGAAGCATACAAACCTCCATAATATCCCTGCATTGTTGACAGAATCGAATTTACTGTTACGCCTGCATCTTTAGCTTTGGCTAAATTGATCTCCATCATATATTGCGGGAAACCGGGATTAAATGGTGTTGTCGCATATTGTATCTCAGGACGTGTGGCCAATTTGGCTAAGAATTCTGTATTGACTTTAAAGAACTCTGCTGTTGTGTGACCTCCTTTATCCTGCAATTGGAATTCGAATCCGCCACTCTGCCCAAATCCCTGAATGGTTGGCGGTGAAATAAAGAAAATATTGGCTTCACGGATACCGCTTGTTTTGGCAAAAAGCTGACCAATTACATCATTGACACTTAAATCACGTTTGTCCCATGTTTCCAATTTTACAATAACCATACTGTACGCACTTCCCGCTCCGGCAGTAAAGTTCTGCCCTACAATACGAAGTGTATTTTTAACACCCGGAATGGTTTGGGCGATACTGTCTACTTTTTTCGCTATAATATCAGAACGTTCCATAGAAGCCGATGGCGGTAAACTGATGTTGGCAAAAACCGTCCCCTGATCTTCCGCAGGAACGAAAGCTGATGGCGTAGTTTTCATCATATAAAATAAAGATGCTCCGGCAATAATAATCGCAGCCAAAACAATCCATTTTTTCACAGAAAGGAAACTAACCGAACGTTTGTATCTTTCCGTTACATTATCAAATGCAACGTTAAACGACGTATAAAAACGCTGAACAAAACTTTTATGTTTATGATCGTCAGCATGCGGTTTTAAAAGTAAAGCACATAAAGCCGGGCTCAAAGTCAAGGCATTAATTGCCGAAAGGATAATCGCAACCGCCAGCGTTATACCAAATTGTTTGTAGAAAACCCCTGTTGATCCATTGATAAAGGTAACCGGAATAAATACGGCTGCCATTACCAGTGTAATCGAGATAATCGCTCCGGAAATTTCATCCATCGCGTCAATGGTTGCTTTCTTAGACGATTTATAACCATGATCCAGTTTGGCATGGACGGCCTCGACGACGACAATCGCATCATCGACCACAATACCAATGGCCAGAACCATCGCAAAAAGTGTTAATAAGTTAATCGTAAATCCGAATAAATTCAGGAAGAAAAAGGTTCCTACAATCGCTACCGGAACTGCAATCGCCGGAATTAACGTTGACCTGAAATCCTGAAGGAAAATAAACACTACAATAAAAACCAATATAAAGGCTTCAATCAAAGTATGGATTACCTTTTCGATAGAAGCATCCAGATTTTCATTGACATCCACAAGGATGGTATATTTTACCCCTTTTGGAAAGCTTTTTGCTGCTTCTTCAATCAGTTTTTTGGAATTATTAATTACGTCACGGGCATTAGATCCCGGAGTCTGGCTGATTGCCATTGCCGCAGATTCTACTCCGTTTGTTTTAATTGTTGAGGAATAACTCAAAGATCCCAACTCTACTTTAGCGACATCTTTCAGACGCAGCATTTGTCCGTTTCCGACCGCTTTGATGATGATATCACCAAATTCCTTGTCGCTTGTCAAACGTCCTTTGTATTTAATTACATATTGAAAAGCCTGATTTCCATTCTCACCAAATTTACCCGGTGCCGCTTCAATATTCTGTTCTGCCAAAGCAGCCGAAATATCACTTGGAATCAATTTGTATTGTTGCATGATATCCGGTTTCAGCCAGATTCTCATCGAATAATCTTTTGCCCCAAAAACGGTTACATCTCCTACCCCAACCACACGCTGGATCTGAGGCACAAGATTGATTTTGGCATAATTTTGAAGAAAGGTCTGATCGTACGCTTTATCATCACTGTATAAAGAGAAAATCAATAAGTTACTACTCTGACTTTTCGTTACCGTAACACCCGCCTGAGTTACCTCTACAGGCAATAAACTGGTTGCTCTGGAAACCCTGTTCTGAACGTTTACCGCTGCTAAATCCGGGTTGGTCCCTACTTTAAAGAAGATTTTGATGGATGCATTTCCGTCATTTGTGGCTGAAGAAGTCATGTAAGTCATGTTTTCAACACCGTTAATCTGCTCTTCCAGCGGGATTACAATACTTTTAAGTACAACATCTGCATTGGCACCTGTATAACTTGCCGAAACGTTTACTGTCGGCGGCGCAATATCAGGATATTGGGAAATAGGGAGTTCAATCAGCCCTAAAACACCTAAAATGACAATAATAACAGATATTACCGTCGAAAGTACAGGTCTTTGTATGAATATTTTAAACATTTTTTTTCTTATTTTAAGTCCGCGTAAACGGTTTCCGCACTCACCTTATTTGTTTTAATTTCTGATCCTTCCTTAAGAGCTGCTACGCCTTCCAGAACAATCTGATCTCCTGCTTTTAATCCGCTGTTTACTACGTAATAATTCCCTGCACTGTTTTCCAATACGGTAATATTTGCATTTTTTGTTTTCCCGTCTTTTCCAACCACTACTGCAAAAAGTTTGTCCTGAAGTTCAAAAGTCGCACTCTGCGGAACTAATAATCCCTGGTTGATTTGTTTTGGAATCCTTACGGTTACACTGCTTCCGCTTCTGATAATTCCTTTTGGATTTGGGAAACGTGCCCTGATGTTTACCGAACCTGTTTCTGTATTGATCAATCCGTTTATGGTTTCAATACGTCCTTTCAAATCATAAGCAGAACCGTCTGAAAGCACTAAGGAAACTTCCGGTAATTTTTTGATTTTCTGTGCTAATGATACTCCCGAATCTGTATCCGTAAAATTCAAAAGCATTTTTTCATTCATAGCAAAATAAGCATATACATTTCCGATGCTGGAAACAGTCGTCAATGGTTCGGCAGTTGCTGAGCTTACTAAACTCCCTAAACGAAACGGGATTGAACCCACAACTCCGTTTACCGGACTTGTCACTGTTGTATAGCCCAGATTGGTTTTGGCATTTACCAGACTTGCATTTGCCTGGGCCAAAGTTGCCATTGCTGATTCGTAGTTAAACTGGGCAGATTCTAATTCGTATTTGCTGATAATTCCTTTTTCAACAAGAGGTTTTACTTTTTGCACCGCTAGTTTTGCTGTACTTACAGCGGCCTGGGCGCTTTTTATACTGGCCGATGCCGTACGTACTTCCTGTTCGTATTCCGGAGCATTGATTTTAAATAAGGTTTGTCCGGCTTTTACCACTGCACCTTCATCAACATATATTTTATCAATATACCCTTCAACTCTTGGGCGGATTTCTATATTTTCCTGTCCCTGGATACTCGCTGGATAGTCTGTATTTAATGTGGCAGATTTTGACTCTAAAACGAGTGTTTTATATTCCTTAACTGGCTGTGCTCCTCCGGCCTGAGCCGACTTATCATCTTTATTACCACATGATGCGATAAAAATTGATACTGCGAGAATGCTTAAAAATGATTGCTTATTCATTGGAAATAATAGGTAAATTATCGATTATATGAAACAAAAGAACTAAAATATAACGTGCAAAAAATTAACAATAGACGGAGAGCAGCAAACTATCGATAGACACAAGATAACAGCCGATGGAAATCATCGAAAAACTAAACAAGCGTTTAAATTCTGTCTCGTCGGCTCTGAAATGGTTTTTAAAGGTTCTCATTCAATATTGAGCGATTGGTTAAAAATGGTATTCAGATAAAATGTAATATTGTCCTTAAAAATAATCAATTATAATGAAAACAAACTTCTTTAGACCCTATTTATTTCCCGGGATACACATTCTGAGCTGGTTTTTACTGGGGTTTATCATGCTGTTTTACACACCTTTAAGCTGGAATATCTCTATTCCGTCTTTCTTTTGGCTGTGGCAGTCGCTCGTACTTTTCTTTATGATTGTCATCTTTTATTCGAATGCCAAAATAATCGTTCCGAAGACCATTATTAAAGGTAATATGGCCCCGTATTTAATTTGGGCATTTTTAGTCATATTTGCCATGCAGGTTATCGCTTATTTTTATAGCTCCCAAACGGATCTTCATAATAAAATCGCTGCTCTTTTGGGTTTTAAAAAATACAGGAATGCCTATTTTGACAATTGGGTTTTTACTTTTACCCTGTTAGTTTTAGGAATCAGCACCAGCTGGGCAATGCTGCAGCACTGGCAGAAAGCTGCTCAGCACAAGCAAAAGCTGGAACAAGACAAAACAATGGCCGAACTTGCGATGCTGAAAGCACAGATTAATCCGCATTTTTTCTTCAATTCCCTCAATAGTATTTATTCTTTAACTTACAGCAATATTGAGGATTCTCGCAATGCCCTTCACACGCTGAGCCGTATGATGCGCTATTTGCTTTACAGCACCGAAGGAGAAAGGACCACTTTATTGAAGGAAGTTGATTTCATGAAAGACTTTATCGCCTTAATGCGGCTTCGTGCCAACAGCAAACTGAGTATCACAACTGATATTCCGGAACAGCTTACCGATTATCCTATTGTTCCGATGCTGTTATTGCCTTTGGTCGAAAATGCATTCAAACATGGGGTGCATGCTACCGATAAAAGCGAAATTATCATTACCTTGAAGCAAAAAGATACACATCTTGAATTTGAAGTAGTGAATACTTTTTTCGAAAAAACGGCAAACTCCGATCCGGGAGGAATTGGTTTGACGAATACAAAACGCAGGTTACAACTTATTTATCCGCACAAACACTGGATGGATTGTGGCGTGAACCAGGACGGAAAATATGAGGTAAACCTGAAAATAACTTTAGAAAAATGACCGTATTAAAATGTATAGCAGTAGATGATGAGCCATTAGCCTTACGACTGGTAGAAACTTTTATTCATCAAACCCCATTTTTGGAATTAACCTGCAGCTGCGACAATGCTGTAGAAGCCATGGGCCTGATTCGCGAAAAACAGCCGGATGTGGTTTTCCTGGACATCAACATGCCTAACTTAACAGGCATGGAACTTGCCAGGCTTTTGCAGGAACAACCGGGATCGTCGCCAAGAATTGTTTTTACAACCGCCTACAATCATTATGCGATTGAAGGGTACAGGGTCAATGCTGTGGATTACCTTTTAAAACCTTTTAGTTATGAAGAATTTTTAAGGGCAGCCAACAAGGTTTTGGAATTATGCGAAGAAACTTCCAATCAGCCTACGGTTATTGACGATGAGTTTATTTTCCTAAAAGTAGAATACCAATGGATCAGGGTCAGTCTTAAAGATGTTTTATATATTGAAAGTTTAAAGGATTATGTAAAAGTACATCTCGACGCTCCGCAAAAATCTTTACTTTCATTGATTTCCCTGAAAGCATTAGAAGAAAAATTACCGGCTTCAAAATTCATGAGAATACACCGTTCGTACATTGCATCCCTGGATAAAATTAGCGCCATCAGTAAAAACTCCATTTTTATTGATAAGACGGAAATAACAGTTGGAGAACAATACAAAGAGACATTTAAGGCAATCGTCGACAAATGGATTAGATAGATTGGGGCTTTTAGTTTTATTCAGTTCTTGCTTCTTGCTTCTCATTTCTAACTCATAACCCCTAACTCCTAACTCCTAAATCCTAACTTCTCACATTCTAATAATCATAATTCTAAATTGAGTTTAGTACGTAAAAAAATGTTAAATTTGGCTACCCACATTTATACAATCTACTAAATTAAACAGTTATGAAAAAAAAATTATGTTTTAGATTAGAGAACGTATCATTCAGGACAAGCCTTCTGTATGTTTTCTTTTTAATGGTTTCGTGGCAGGCCAACTGTCAGTATATTACGGAAACCCTTGCTCCTACAGCAGTTATTAAGGAAGGACTTTCCTTAGAACAATCTTCCGACGGCCGGATTTTTATTGCCGAAAGAGCCGGTATTGTAAAAGTCTTTCAAAACAATACCGTTACCAATGTTTTCACCGTAACTACCGTTACCGACAACGAACAGGGATTATTGGGACTTACCCTACATCCCGATTTTGCAACAAATGGTTATATTTATGTATTCTATGCCATAAATGACGGAACGGTAATCAGACACCGGATCGAACGTGTTCAGATCGATGCAGCCAATCAGGTTATCAGCAGACAGGAAATTCTTTTACTGGAACCCATCGGCGGAGGTTTCCACAATGGCGGGGATTTAAAATTCTTCAACGGCTTTCTTTATGTAACAGTTGGGGACAGTCAGCAAAACACGAATTCTCAGGATTTAGATACCTATAAAGGAAAAATATTACGTCTTACCGAAAACGGACTTCCGGCTCCCGGAAACCCTTTCTACGGAAGCGGTTCTGTGCAAAAACAAAGTATCTGGGTTTATGGATTCAGAAATCCATGGAGACTGGTTCCGAATGTAAAAGCGAATAAGTTATTTGTTCTGGATGTTGGAACTTCCTGGGAAGAAATAAACGAAATCAGTAATCCTACTATTCGCAATTATGCATGGGGACATCCTCAGGGTGGTGACGGAAAACAAACAGAAACGAATTTATTTACCAATCCTATTTTTACTTATGCAACGGGAAGTATCGGAAATGCTTTGACCAATGGTCTTCTGTACAATCCGACAACGCCGCGTTACCCAAATCTGGAAGGGAAATTTATTATTAAGGATTATGTAAGAAATGCTATCCGGTCTTTTGACCCGAATATTGCAGATCCTGTTTCTACAGAATTTTACAGTGCCCCGCAACAGATGGCATTAGGGATGATGTTAGGAAACGACGGTTATATTTATTACTGTGCTTACGGAAACAACGGTTCTTTAATCCGATTAAATTATATTGAAACGGAAGCTCCGACGATAGTAAATCATCCGGTATCAAAAACGATAATGGAAACTTACCCGGTTACTTTTAATGTGACCGCCAGCGGTGTTGGATTAAGTTATCAATGGCAATTTAACAATGTCGATATTCCAGGCGCAACCGCTTCGGATTATACCATTGCAAATGTGACAAATGCCAATGCAGGTACCTACCGCGTTGTGGTAACCAATACAGCAGGAAATGTAACGAGTAATCCCGCTACGCTGACTGTTACGCCTTTCAGTAATGCGCCAACGGTCACTCTGGTTTCTCCTTTACCAACCTTAAAATGGAATGCGGATGATATCGTAAATTATGCTGCAACCGCAACCGACATTGAAGATGGCGTATTACCGGCAAGTGCTTATTCCTGGAGCATGGATTTATTTCATGAAGATGTTCCCGGTGCAGGACATTCCCATCCCGGAGCAAGTCCGCAGGGTGTGCAGTCAGGCACTTTTACAGCCTCTAACCAAGGTGAAAAAACACCAAATGTATGGTATAGATTTACGGTTAAAGTAACGGATAGTAATGGCTTGACAGCTTCGGCTTTTGTAGATATCTATCCAAATCTGGTCAATGTTACGACAACGAGTTCTCCGGCTTTATTGAATTTAGAATTCAATCAGAAACCTATAGTGGCGCCTGCTACAAAACAAGTTGTTGCCAATGCAAAATTACAAACCCTGAACGCTCCTACTCCACAATATGTTGGAAACATCAGGTATGATTTCGATCACTGGAGCCAGGGAGGAACTGTAAACCAGAATTTTCAGGCACCGGCAACGGGAACAATTACTTACACCGCTTTTTATACGGCCACTACTTTAGGAAATGCTCCTTATCTGGGAACCATTGCCCAGATTCCGGGGATTATCGAAGCAGAAAATTATGATGTCGGCCCAACGGCATTTCTGGATACAAATGGCGGTGGAGACACTCCGTACAGACCCGGTGATGGCGTAGGAACCGAAGCTTGTAATGAAGGTGGTTTTAACATTGCGTATGTGGCCAAAAACGAATGGCTTAAATATACCGCAAAAGTAAACAGTACCGGAAATTATGATATTAAATTAAGGATTTCAACTCCGTATGCCAACCGAAAAGTACACCTTGAAGTAGATGGTGTAAATGCAACCGGATCAGTTGATATTCCAAATACAACCGGTTTCCAGAACTGGCAGACGGTAACAGTACCTAATATTCCTTTAACGCAGGGTGTTCATGTAATCACTTTATTTTTCGATGAAGCTGACATTAATATCAACAAACTTGAATTTTCATTATCCGGAAATGCAACTACTCCGGTAGCTGATTTTGAGGTAAGCAGTTCAATGGGTTGTTTAAATACGGCTGTTACTTTTACCTCTGTTTCTATCGGAACAGTAGATACGTACAACTGGAGTTTTGGAGAAGGTGCCCAGCCTGCAACTGCAACAGGGGTTGGCCCTCACTCGGTAGTTTATGGTACAGAAGGTGACAAAACTGTTTCGTTGACCGTTACCAATATGGCAGGAAACAATAAAAAAGAAATTACCTATATGGTTCATAATTGCAATCTTGGCATTGAAAACCCAACTGAGGAATCCAAAAAGATTGTGGTGTATCCGAATCCTTCGAAAGGAATCTTCCATTTGTCAAAAGAATTAGAATGGAGCGTTTATGCTGCCTCAGGAGCTAAAATAAAACAAGGTTCAGGAACCGTGATTAATATCTCTGATCAGGCCACCGGAATCTATTTTATTAAAAACAATACAAGCAGTAAAGCGATATCCATTATGAAACAATAATTAAACTTCGTTTAAAACACAAAAAGAGGCATACGTTAGCGTGTGCCTCTTTTTTGTTCAATAGATTCTGTGGTCGGAGAGCATTGGATTTCGTTACGTTCACGAGGGGACGCTCGTGCAATCTGTGTGTGATTAGCGTGTGTGATTCCTCGTTCCTCGGAATGACAAACCTGGGGTTAGCGTTTGTGAGCTA
>JBDTNT010000399.1:0-2327 GCA_039933615.1 Flavobacterium sp.
GGTAGATTTGGGGCAAAAAAGGTGGAAGAAATTCCGCCTTTTTTATTGGAATAAACTGAAAGTTTCAAAATCCCAAATATTCCTGAAATCCCAAATTTAAAAGCACTAAGAACAATTCAGGTTATTACCATCGCTATTATTCTTTAAACCATCTGAGTGGAAAAACTAAACATAAAAAAACCCGATTAACTCTTTATGAATTAATCGGGTTTTATATTATACGAAAAGATTATTTATCTAAAGCAAATCTTCTTGCTACTTCTGTCCAGTTAATTACACTGAAGAAAGCCTCAATATAATCCGGTCTTCTGTTCTGATAGTTTAAATAATAAGCGTGTTCCCAAACATCCATTCCTAAGATTGGAGTTCCACCGCAACCAACTTCCGGCATTAATGGATTATCCTGATTTGGAGTTCCGCAAACATCTAATTTTCCACCTTTTTGCACACATAACCAAGCCCATCCTGAACCGAATTGTGTAGCACCGGCTTTAGCAAACTTAGCTTTAAACTCTTCAAAAGTTCCAAAAGAAGCTTCGATTGCCGCTAATAAATCTCCGGTTGGCAATCCGCCTCCGTTTGGAGTCATTACTGTCCAGAACAAGTTGTGGTTGTAGAAACCTCCACCATTGTTACGAACTGCAGCGTTTGATTTATCTAAATTGATTAAGATATTTTCGATTGTTTTTCCTTCTAAATCTGTTCCCGCAATTGCAGCGTTAAGATTTGTTGTATATGCATTATGATGTTTTGAATGGTGAATTTCCATTGTACGAGCATCAATATGTGGTTCTAATGCATCATATGCATAAGGTAATTGTGGTAATTCAAAAGCCATGATATTATGATTTTATGATTTATAATTATTTATCCAAATTTAAACATTTAACTTTGGAATAGAAAATACTATTTCGTTATAATTCAATTAAATTATTTGATAATTTGATTTTTTAAGGCTTAAATACCTGTAAATCTTTATTTTCCGTTGAAAGTGGTCATTGTATTTTCTAATCCGGCGGTTCCAAATGCTTTGATAATTTCTGAAGATATTTCTAAACGTTCTGTTAGTTTTGCTTTTTCTTCTTCATCCCAGTCCCCTAAAACATAATCTACCTGTTGTCCCTTTTTGAATTGGTCACTGATACCAAATCTGAAACGGGTATAATTCTGAGTGTTCAAAACCAAATTTATATTTTTCAATCCGTTATGTCCACCGTCACTTCCTTTTGGTTTGATTCGAATTGTTCCGAAAGAGAGGTTTAAATCGTCTGTAATAACCAAAATATTCTCTAATGGGATATTTTCCTTATCCATCCAATATTTTACGGCCTTACCGCTTAAATTCATGTAAGTGTTGGGTTTTAAAAGAAAAAAAGTTCTTCCTTTAAATTTATATTCGGCGAGGGCGCCCAGTTTCACGGTTTCGAATGAAAGACTTTCCTGTTTGGCTAAAAAGTCCAGAACCTTAAATCCTATATTATGTCTTGTGTTTACGTATTCAGCCCCTATGTTGCCTAATCCTACGATTAAATATTTCTTCATATAATCTGTGTTCTCTTCTGTTTTTACTGATGAAAACAGGTTTTGTATCCATTTTATCATCGTACAAAAATAGGATTAATTAGGGAATGTGGCAATTGGTTAATTAGATAATTAGGGGATTAGATTTTCAGACTTTTATACTTAGCTTTTGTCTTGTACAGATTTATTTCTTCCGTTCGTTATTGCTCAGCCCGCAGATTGAGCAGATTTTTTTCTATTCTCTTTGCACGTTACTTATATTATGGAGTTACTTGTGGAGATTTCTCCTTCGTCGAAATGACAAAGACTGCAGAAATCCTAAATGTTTTTCTCAGGAACTCAGAAACTTATAAACACTAAATTCCTTACTAGCCCTGACAGGAACGGCATCCTTTTTCTGGTTTCTTTAACCAGGAAAAGATACAGTGGAGGGCAGGAACTTCAGGTCTTGAAAATAGTAAAATGTCTGCTTCTAAAAAATACAAGAAGTGAAAAAATCTTAGAAACTCAAAATATTAGCACCTCAGAACCTTTAAAAAAAAGGCATAAAAAAAGCACCAGTTTTGCAACTGATGCTTTTGTTTTTTGAATTGAAAAAAATTATTTTTTCTTTCCTTTTGCAGGAGCTTTTGCAGCTTTTGCAGCTTCTTGAGCAGCTTTCATAGCAGCACGAGAAATTCTTACCTGAGCAACAACTGTATTCTCAGGGTGCATCACTTTGTATTCTGGTGCACCAACTTTAGTAACGTACAATTTGTTACCCATTTCAAGTGGAGTAATGTCAGCTTCAACAAAATCAGGAAGAT
>JBDTNT010000400.1:0-4422 GCA_039933615.1 Flavobacterium sp.
TCATTTACTTTATTAGCATCCATCTTTAAGAAGATAAATAATAAAATAGTGAATCCCCAAAGTCCGGAACCTCCATAGGAAAAGAAAGGCAGAGGAACTCCAATAGTAGGGAAAATTCCGGCAACCATAGCAATGTTCACGAAGAAGTGGGTGAATAGAATTCCTGCCACACAATAACCATATACCCGGCTGAATTTTGTTTTTTGTCTTTCCGCTAAATAAATGACTCTTAAAAAGAGTCCGACAAAAAGTAAAATAACCACTAATGATCCTGTAAAGCCCCATTCTTCACCAACGGTTGTAAAGATGTAATCGGTATGCTGTTCGGGTACAAAACCTCCCTTAGTCTGTGTTCCTTCCAGAAATCCTTTTCCAATCCATCCACCGGATCCAATTGCGATTTCTGATTGATTGGTATTGTATCCGATACCTTTCATATCAACCGATTTTCCCAGTAAAATATTAAAACGGTCTCTGTGGTGTTGTTTGAAAACGTTGTCAAACACATAATCAACAGAAAGGACAAAGCCTGAAATAACGGCCAATAAAATACCACTTAAAATAATGTTCCGATCAACGGCCCTTCCTTTAAAGTGTACAATGATCAACACTGCGAGAGAAATTAAGATTACGACATAAGGTTCTAAAACAAGCGTCAGTACGAATAATAATATAGCTAAGAACCCTGTCCATACATACCATGATGGTAATCCTTCTCTAAACAAAACGACGATAAAAATGCTATATATTAAGGCACTTCCGGGGTCAGGCTGTGGTAAGATCAAAAGTACTGGTAAGAAGACAATGGCTAAAGCCTGAATTTGTCTGTTTGTTTCTTTTAAGTTAATCTGACTGTCGCTAAGGTATTTGGCTAATGCTAACGATGTTGCGGCTTTTGCAAATTCAGAAGGCTGTATGGTAAAGCTGCCAATGGCATACCAGCATCTCTGACCGGCAATTGTTTTTCCAAAAAGGAATAAACCAGCCAATGACAATAAGGATACACCAAAAATAATACTGGCATATTTTTCATAGAATTTACCGTCTACAAAAAGAACAATAAAGATTAATGGAATTGTACAAGCAATAAAAATTAATTGCTTTTCATAAGTACCATCAGTAGATAACAATGAAGAGGAGTAAATGTTTAGCCAACCTAATACTACAAGTGTAGCGTAGATAATAACACTTATCCAGTCAATATTATTTTTTACACTTTGATTTTTCATTTGAAATAATCTTTTAGTTTTCTTTTGTTGTGTCTACTGCGGTTTTTTTGGATTCTGTTTTAGGAGTAACTGTTTTCGGAACAATAATTTTAGCTTTCAAAACAGAATCTTTTGGTGTAGATTCAATTAAGCTTGCCGGATTTATTCCGCCTACTTTAGCATATTCGCTAACTAAGCTTTTGTTTAAAACACGAATTTCTAAATCTGTTCTTGAGATTTTTCTTCTCAAATATTTTTCAACCATTAAGCTGGCAATCGGCCCTGCAACAGTCGCTCCAAATCCTCCGTTTTCAATCATAATAGCAATTGCAATTTTAGGATTGTCTTTTGGTGCAAAAGCGACAAAAATGGAGTGATCTTTTAGTTTTGTTCTGACGCCATCGATTTTTGCATAGTTTTCAGCCGTACCTGTTTTTCCACAAATATCAATTCCTTCGACTCTTAAAGCATAAGCTGTTCCTTTATTATAAACATCAAACAACCCGCTTATAACAGGAGGGAAATACTTTTTATCAATGGTAGTTTCGTGTCTTGTTGTAAATTTTGCATCTATTTTTTTTCCTTCAATTTTTTTAATGATGTGAGGCGTATAATAATATCCTTGATTTGCAACTGTTGCCATCATGTTCGCTAACTGAATTGGCGTCATCAAAACCTCTCCCTGTCCAATTGCGTTCGATACAATAGTTGTACTTCTCCAGCCTCCGTTAGGATATATTTTTTTATATGTTTTGGAAGTTGGGATGTTTCCTTTTTTACCGGTTGGCAAATCGTATCCCATAAACTGACCTAATCCAAAACTTTTTACGTGACTACTCCATACGTCCACAGCTTTTGCGGGATCATTGTATTTGTTGATCGTTAGCATGTAAGACTGTGCAAAATAAGTGTTACAGGAATTATAAATTCCATTATGTAATTGGTGTGGGCCAAAACCGTGACATTTCATAAAACGGCCTCTGCCATAACTGAAACCGTGATGGCACATAAAAGTAGTTTGTTCGTTGATGACACCTTCCTGTAGCGCAACCAATCCGGTTAGGATTTTAAATGGAGACCCTGGAGGATATTCTGCCAAAAGCCCTCTGTCGTATAAAGGCTTTGCAATAGAATCATGATACAAAAGAGTATAGTTTTTAGATCGTTGTCTTCCAACTAAAATTCCCGGATCGTATGACGGAGCAGTAACTAAAGCGAGGATTTCACCGGTTTTAGGCTCAATCGCAACAATTCCTCCTCTTTTATTGATCATTAATTCCTCTCCATATTTCTGAAGCTCAGAATCAATACTCAAATTGATGTCTTCTCCGGCTACTGCGATAGTATCGTATTTCCCATCTTTATAAGAACCGATTTCTCTGTTATATTTGTCCTTCTGAATGTATTTTATCCCTTTTATTCCGCGTAAAATTTCTTCGTAGCTTTCTTCAACCCCTTGTTTTCCAATTAAATCTCCACTATTGTAATACGGATTTTTGGCAATTAATTTTTCATTTACCTGTGTGATGAAACCAAAAATATTGGCACCGTAATCAACTTCGTAATCCCGAAGTGATCTTTTTTGGAAATAGAAGCCTTCGTATTTTCTGATTTTCTCCTGAAAAGCAGCAAATTCGGCTTTATTTAATTGCGATAAAAAAACAGAAGGTAATCTGGGACTATATACTCTTGCCTTTGCAATTCTTTTTTGGTACTCTTCTTTAGTAATATTCAGTAAAGTACAGAATTCATCAACATTAAGGTCTTCTTTGATTTCGCGGGGTATAACCATGATATCATAAGAGGCCTGATTGGCTACCATTAATTTACCATTTCGATCGTATATGTATCCTCTTTCGGGATAGTCATATACTTTCTTAATTGCATTATTTTCTGATTTTAATTTGAAAGAATCATCAATAATCTGCAAATAAAATATCCTGATCACTAGCAAAGATGCTGCAATAATAATTAAAGAGGGCAGCAGGACTTTTCTCATCTTTTATTGGGCTTAATAAGATATATTATTATGATTGAAACAATTATGGTAAATATGGAGCTGAATAAAGTTCGAAGTAAAACATCACCAATAAATTTAAACTGGAAAGCTTCAAGTGTAAATAATATAATATGGTGTAAGATAACCGATACTAAAATAAATGAAAACCTTTCCGGCGTTAGTGATTCATTCAGTTTTATGGTTTGATATTCGTAACTCAGTCCAAATGAAAATTTGAAAATATACGGTCGGTAATACGCCAGAATAACACAAGCTGTAGCGTGGATTCCACCTGAATTACAAAACATATCCATCGTTAGTCCAAGTAAGAAACTCGAAATTACTAAACCGGATTTATTACTGTTTACAGGATAAAGAATTATATACAGCAGGTATGGAAAAGGACTTATGTATCCTAAGAAATTCATATTATTGAAAATAACAATTTGAATTGCCAGTAACATAATAAATCGAAAAATATTGACTAACAATGCGCTATTCATCTTTCTCCTTTTTTTCTAAATTAATAAGTTCTTCTCTGTCTTTACTTTTAATAATATAAACATGTCCAAGATTGGTCATATCATTAAACAGTTTTACGTTTATAACATAAAAACTGGTTTTATCTTTAATGTATATTTTGTCTACGGTACCAATATTGATCCCTTCAGGGAAAATTACAGATTGTCCACCTGTAACAATGGTATCACCTTTTCTGATCGAAGCTAATCTTGGGACATCTTCTAACTGAACAAATCCGGTACTTTTTCCGTTCCAGGTCAAAGAGCCAAAATGATTTGATTTTTTAATTTTTGCATTGATCTGTGATTTCATATTCAAAATACTAACTACAGTCGAATACCTTTTAGATGTATTATCGACAACACCAATAATTCCTAAACTATTGATCACTCCCATATCCTGTTTAACTCCTTCATTAGCTCCGGAATTTAAAGTAATATAGTTTTCGTGTGTATTGTATGAATTGTGAATAACCTTTGAAACAATAATATCAGCAGGTTTTACACCTTTGATGCTGTCTGAAAAAGGTATTTTTGTTGTATCTTCTTTATTGAATAAAAGACTTTTTAATCTTGCGTTTTCAAGTATCAGTTCGTCGTTTTCGGTTCTTAGGTTCAAATATTCATTTACGCGATTGATTCTTTCATAAACACCTCCGCTTAAAAAATTCGCTGAACTGATTACTCTGCTTCT
>JBDTNT010000401.1:0-11866 GCA_039933615.1 Flavobacterium sp.
ATGGCGGCTTGTAAAAATCAAAAGACACACTGTAAGAGCTGTCAAAAACTTCGGGAACCTGTACTTTCAGATTATAGTTAAGGCTTTTGTTGTTTAGGTTGTAAGCAACTTTGGCAGCTTCAAGCTCCACTTTATTGGACTCTATTACTCCTTGTGCGCTTTTGGTGGTAACGCTTGCAGCCGCTTTGGCATCATTTTCTGCAGTCACCACAGCAGAAATGGCTGTAAAATCTGCAGTAGCAATTTTAAGCAAATTGCCGACAGCAGTATCAGTAGCTTTTGCTTTGTCTTCTACGGTAGACGAGGCAACTTCAGCAATAGAAGCAGAGGTTTCCATAGCATGCTGGGATGCAACTTCTGCCAGGTAGGCAGTACTGTTCATCAGGTTATAAGCTTCAAAGCTTTGCTGATAAATCTGGGTACCATAATCGGCTGCATTGATAATACTGAAAATACTTCCCATGTCACTTGCCAGCCTCACAATGGCATTGGCTGCCACCTGAATGTTGGCCGCACTCACGGCTACATTGGTTACCGATTGTGAAGTGTAACTGTTTTGCTGACTGGCAGACAATAGAATATTGGTAGAAATGTTTTTGCTTTCAGTGGCCTGTTTTCTAACTTTTTGCGACTGATTGTATTTTTTTGATGCCGAAACAAATTTGTCATTGGTTACTATTTCAGCACCTTCGGCATAATAAAGTGTAAACATGGATGAATTCAATTGGGAGTCCAATTTTTTCTTATTCGAATCCTGGCTTTCTAATGACGCCAATACACTGGAATGTAAATTTTCACTGTAGCTGTTCATAATTGTTTTTTTAGTGGATTAATTTTTATTTTCAACGGTCTGTTTATTATGGTGTTTTTTATTTTTAAAGTTCATTGGGCTTAATAAGGCCAGTTTACATGCAGGGGTTTCTCCATCCATGGGAATTTCAGGATCGAAAAGGCAAATGGGGATTTATTGATCAGTATATCATACGGTTTCTTGTCTACCGTGAGTTCCCAGCGGTCTTTCATTTCAAACAAAGTTCCTTCACGCACAAGCCAGTTTCCCCTGAAACCGCTCACGGAACATTCGCCAATTGCTTCCCAATAAGAAATAGCGGCCTGTATCAAACCGTGTATTAATTGTTTGTCTCCTTCGGACATTTCGATTTCATCAGGGATGGTATGCAGCAGCGATAAACCGCATAATACTTTGTTGAGCGGTAAATACGTTTCTTCGGTCTGAGTCAATCCGGTAACTACATACTGCAGGTACTGAGCGGCACTGATCTGATTTTCGATACTTGTAAATTCATTATCCTTTACCAGGCCAAGGCGTTCAAAAAGCATAATGATGTAACTGTTTAAGAGTACAATTCCGGCATTTCTGACGGGGATACCTTCTTTTAAAGGCGGCTTTTGATTTTTCATAACTTTTAATTTTTCAATTCTGGAAAGTGCAGCTGTTTTTTGCACCGTCAGTATGGTTTGTTTTTCGGTATTTATCACTTCCCTGAAACTAAGCTGCAGCGACAATGGAAACTGATAGATATGTTTTTCAATATCCATCAGGAAACTTTTTTTATCAATTCCTTTTTTGGTCACTACGTCCCAGATCACTACGTTCCAGATTTTATCGATTGAAATTAGCCTCCAGTTGTCATTTGCGGCAGCTTTCAGCAGTTTTTTCAACAACAGGCTTTGTATGTCTTTCGCAGCGATTCCACGAATGGTAACGGCACCTAAAACATTGTAGAATTTCTCCAGAATTCTCAGATAAGATTCTTTGTTTTTGTCTGACTGGTTCACGGCTTCACATAAAATATTGAAACTGATATTTCGGCTGAGCCAGTCTGTTTGTGCTTCTGATATGAATTCCTTTCTGATGATTTTAAAGAATGTTTTGGGCTGTTGTGCTATAATTTCATTCAATAGATCCTTAATTTGCAATGTTCCTGAAAGGGTAAAACCAATTGGAATCTTTTTTTGGGAAATCACTTGCAGGCACCAGTCGTATTTTTCTTTTTCAGAGCGTTTTTGTCCGTTAAAAAGCATCATTTTTCCGGAAGTTTTGAACTCTCTTTCTGATCCTGATTCATCCAAAATCAGGTGATCTTCCGAAATATCGTTTGTACTGTTTCTTTCCATAGAAGAATCATCGGATACTGTTTTTGAATCTTTTTTAAATAGTGTTGCCGTTTCATTTTCAATTAAAATCCTTTTAGAAGAAATGACTTTTTTCAAATAAAGGGTGAATGCTTTTTTTAGCATTTTTTCAAACAAGACTTCATTTCCTTTATAACTCGAATAGTGCAGGATGGCTTGCCAAAAGAGTTCATTCAACTCATTGCTGATTTCATTTTTTGAAAGTGATTTTGAAAGCTTTATTACCTCAACAGATTGGTTTTTGATCCAGTTGTTTTTCAGCGATATTCCATTCTTTAGAAAATACGCGATGATTTCCTGACCCTGTTTTTGATCTTGTTTACGAAGCGAAATAAATTCAGGATCATCAAAATTTGAAACCAATACATCCGACAGCTCCAATTGAGCGTTCTGTGACGTACTCTGAATCAGCGAAGCAAGGGAAATAACAGTTACAGTACTGCTGCTTTTTAACTGATTTAAAAAGGTTCTTTTTGTGGTAATTCCAAAGGATTTAACCCTTTTCGACTGCAATAATTTAGTTATAAACAGAAAGTAATCCTTCCGTTTTGTATTGGTGACTTTTTTGGCTAATTCAATAAGGACTGTTTCCAGAAACACAGACAAATTATGTTCGGGATGCAGCAATATTTCCTGGATGCTTAGTACCAGTACATCCTCGGTAAGGAGTTCTTCCGGAAAATCGTATTTGTCTTTTGCGTTCAGGATTTCATATACAATCTGTATCGTTTGCACCAGATCTGTTTTATTGTAACTTGTCTTTTGTATCAGTAATTGCACTACTTCACGGTTCAGGACCAACGGAAGTATTTTTTTAATGAAATTTTTATTTTCATACGATAGCATCACTTCAAAAGCCATTTTTGGATGCAATGAAATAGTTCGGATGAGTGCGTTTTGCAAGTCGGCAGAAATTTCATTTTTAGTCGATTTTTTCTGCAGCTGCAATTCCAGTTTTGACATGAGATTCCTGAAATGCAGGGCAGGATAATTCGAATTTTTACGATCGGTTTCGCTGCAGTAAACACTACTTAACCGGGCATAAATTACGGCTGCATTAGTAGTTTTTACGGACTCCGGAATTCTTGCAGTTGTAAAAGACTGCAGCAATTCTTCGGCATCGATATTGTTTTTTTTGCTTAGCTCTTTTATACAATGCAAGAGGAAAGCAGTAGGATTTGCATTTTTATTCCTGATGAGAAAAGCAATTCCGATCTGCCATAAAATTTTATTTTTTGTTTTCAGTTTAAGCGTGCTGCTCAAATTGTTCAGATAGAGCAGTGTATCCCTATTCAGTGAATACGGAGCAGTGTCAAACTTAGAAAATACTATTTTCAGGGAATCTTCATTTAAATCCATAATCAGTGCAGTCAGGGAATCTTCCGTACTTAAAAACCTTTTAAGAACAGTGCTGAGTTTACCGGCATTCTGATTGTTAAGCACAGCCATCAATTCATTCAGATTGTTCTTTTCTGTTTTAGATTTCCGCAGTTTTTTGTCCCTCAGTAATTGTTCGAAAACAGTCCAGTAATCAATCTTTTTCTCGCTTTTGAAATGTTCCTTTTTCTGTATTTCGTATTCGTGGGTCAGTGTTTTTAAGGAGAATATAAAATCGTTGTGCTGTGTTGTTTTATCAGACAATTTTACAATCGTATTTTCAATTAATAAAATAAGTTCCGGATAGGAAATATTGTAATGATTCGCCATTTGCAGGATACTGCTTTTCATGAAAGCAATCTTATTGAAAAGTGTCCCGCGTTCGAGAAGCAAAAAGTTTAAGATAAAGAAATACAGGTTTTTCCTGAAACTCGCCGTACTGGTCTGAATGATGGTTTCTTTTACCTGAAGATTCGTCATAATCGAAGAAAATTCAAGTATCGAACCGCTGTTATTAGGTTCCAGTGCTGCTATGATTTTGTTGACGTTTTTCTGGTCAAACTGCCATGAAATTCTTTTTCGGACCTCCTCGTGCGACAATCCGGTCTCTTTGATAATCGCAATAATTTCACTCAGGTTATTCTGAAGCAGTTCCGCCATAATCTGATTCACAGAACCTTCCTTGCTTTGATAATTCCAGGGCAGGTATCCTTCCAGTAAAAAAACAGTAAGGTTCTCCAGCATCGATTTTTCTTTGTTGTAAACCGAAATCAGGTTTTGTTTCTGGTTGTTCTGATTGATAATCAATTCGGCTATTTTCTCGCGCAGCAGACTACGGATTTTAACGCTCAGATCGAATTCAAGATCATTGTAATCGCAGGGACCAAGATCTATTTCCAACGACTGGATCCTCCAGCTTTGTTCCGGCGGGCAAAGTTCATTAAATACGTTGGTGACTTCCCGCGGCAGCGCAATTTTGCTCCAGGTACTCAAACGTTCCTGAAGTCGGTATCCCTCTTCCCGTTTATCAAAAGTAGTATCCCACTTTAGACTTGATACAATATGGCTGTTAATTGGCTCCATTTTTTGTTGCTAAAATTGAGGTTAGACTATTGATTACATTCATTGCAGAGGTGACAGCATTTATGGTTGCCGTCGGTTCTGCATTAGTTGTGGCCGTATCTCCCGGTTCTGTGTGTAACGGAAGTAATTCATCTTTGTATCGCAAACTTTCGTACCAGTAGCTATATTCCGGAAGAAAGGTTTCTAATTCGGCGGTGCTTAAAAAAAGACATTCATACGTAACATTAAAAGGAAGATTCAGTTTCAAAAACTGTTTTAATCTTTTTTTGAATTCCGGTGTTTGTAACGATGGAATAAAACCGGGAAATATCAATACAAAACTCTTTTTGAAAACTTTAGAAGCAATCGTTATCTTCTCATTTCCGGAAGAGACTGTAATCAGAAAAGAATAATTGGAAGCTGCTGTTTTTACATAATCACTTTGGTTTTCTAGGGCAATATTACTTGCTGTAAATAAATATCTGGTTCCCGAAAACACCAGATAGCCATTTTGTAAATCAGTATCTAATGTGGTTTCTGCAGTTGAATTTAAAACATAATTCAGGTTTGTAACCGTTTCAAAACTGATGTTTTCAATTGTATAGGAAGTTGCGTTTACCGGATTGGCTTTTATAATTTCGAGATTAAATTTCAATGGTTTCAAAAGAAGTACCGTTTCCAATAAGAGGCTTCCGTGTCTGTTTTGTGTAAACCATAAGGTTTTTTGTACTGTCTGGTACGTACTGGTATCCAATACAGAATCAGTATTGCTCTTTTGATTGTCCAGCAGGGCAGAGATGAAATTTTTGTACAGGTTCTTAAGTCCAAAAAGTAAATTCAGCTTCAGTTCAAATCCAGAAAAATCATTAAAATCCTGTTGGGTCAGTTTTTCTTTTTTATTGATTTGCTCAGATTTGAATATAAAGTCGGTAGTGTTTTCGTTTATAAACCCATATTCCGTATCGGTCATCTTCGGAAGGTTCACGTCCGGATTTCCATTAGAATTTGAGGCTGTTTTTTTAGCCCCGAGATAATTATACGCCTTTTGTCGGTTATAAGATAACAGACCAAGGTTTTGCAGGTACAGGCTTTTTAAGATAATCTGGTCTTTTCTTTTGTCTCCGGTGTAAATGGTATCATGAATTAGGGCGTCAATCACTTTCGGAGATTCGCCGTGTCTGGCAAGAAGGTGATCGAGCAGATTATTTCTTCGGTCGAGGTTTGTTTTTTCCTCTTCCATCAGTTTCATTAAACCAAAAATATATGGGTTATAAGGATCCTGCTGATAGTCGAACCAGCTTTTTTCTAATAATTCAGCCTTGGATTCGTTGCCATAACTGTAATTAAAAGTGGCATTGTCTTTTAGCAAAGGTTTGATGTGCGGGATGGTATACAACGACTGATAAAAATAACTTGGAGAAAACATTTTATACGGCACCGGATATTCCAGGTGTTTTTGCTCGTATTTATCTTTTAAAGCATAAAAAGTTTCTTCATCGGAAGGCGCTCCGCAAACTGAATTCTTAAACGAAAACAGTTTAGAAATATTCGCCAATTGTGAAAATTGATTGGCTAAGATCTGATCAAACAACGTCAGATATCCTTTGAGCTGGCGGGACTGCGCAATCTGAACGGGCATTGAGGCATCTGCCAAAGTATCAGCTCCGATTCCGTATTGTTGGGGAAATGTATTTTGAATGGAATAATAGGTATTGATATCCCTAAAACTGCTTTTTGGTGCTGCTGAGTTGGTTTTATTGTTTATCAGCGCTGTGGTTTCATTAAAATTATCGATGTTAATCTGCATCGGCCTGAAAGTATCCGGAGGCAATTCTTTTCCGTTGGCAATTAAGGTGAGTTTCTTATTTTTAAAAGAAGCAAAAATACCAACAGCCAGTATCTCACTTATTGTAGCCTCAAGCGCTGTAACTACGGTTTCGTTTTGGTAAAGCTGTAGGGCTGATGTAGAGGCAACACCGGCAGCAGATTCAATTATGGGTACTAAATCAATGGCCTGTACCGTGTCTTTTTTATCGGTTAAGGATTCTGTTAAAATCCAGCCATTTACCAATTGTGGACCATCATAAATTTCCTCGGCAGTGTATCCGCTTTGTTTTAAAGTATCATAATCGGCCTGTGTTATTTTCAAAAAGATATAATCCTGAATTTTAGTCTGCAATTCCTCTAAAACAGTATAAGGATCGGCATCCTTTTCAAGTACGATCTTGCCGCCAATCCAACAGTTTACAGGTTCTAAAGCGATTGGTATATTGAATATTTCGCCTAAATTCCTGCTTTTGTTCAGGAGATAATAGGCCGATTTGCAAAGGCCTGAAATTTCAATTTTATCCGTAACCGACGGATTTACATAGAGGTAAACCTGATAGACTTTATTAAACGGGAAAATATTATTGTTATAACAAAGTATCGTAACGTTGTCGATATTTTCTACACCATCGATGATGTATTTTTTATAATCCTCAATAGTATATGGGGCTGTCGTAAGGATTTCATAAGGTTGGTAAAACTGGTTTTCCATTTCCATTTTTCCATCAGAATCGGTTAGGATATCCGGAATGCTGAAATCGGTACAATAGCCCAATTCTGTGAGCGCATAACAAAACTGATCTAAAATGGTCATTCCGGGATCGCTTGGGTTAAAATTGGTCCACTCGCTTCCGATATGTTTTTGCACATAATCCATCGCTTCGCCCTTCAGGAAAGTAAAATCCTGATAAGGAGGCAGCTGTGTTTTTGTTATGTGGTTAACGGTATCCATTTTTTATCTAAAAAGTTATGTTATGAATGTCTGCTGAAACTAAGAGTGTTGTCGGCCCATACGCCTGAAGCCTTGGCTTACTGCTTTTTAATACTGTTTTTATGCCTGTTACGGGATTGATGATATAACTGGAAAAAGAGATGTTATCTACGGTTTCCACACCTTCAATAGTCTTGATGAAAGTGCTGACATTAGCATCAATCAGTGGTTGGTCTATTGCAATCTGAGGGGTATAGGAAGTGATCCAGGGGGATAAATATTCTTTTAGTGCAAGGTTTACAGTATTATGAATAAGCATTTCCTGATACCCGCTTTTCAATTCTATTTTGGCAGTAACAGAAACATATTCCAGATTAAAATTGGAAACAGTTACATTTGCGAAAGGGGAAGTATTGTCTTTGATGAATTTTTGTATTTCGCTTTCAAGACAATTCGTTACCAGCGGAAGATAGGCGCTCGTATCGCTCTCATTCTTTATTTTTCGGACTACGTAAACATTGCAGCTGTTATCCGATTTTTTGCTGACTACTTTTGAAAAGTAGATTTCATCGAATTTTTCAGCAATCAGCGTATAATAATCACCAGGGGTAACGGCTCTTTTTTTGGTTTTGATGCTATTGCTGACTCTTTGGTTTTTAGCTGTTTTATCTTCAGCGGCTTTTCCTCCAAAAGAAGGGAAGGGCTGTAGCAATGCCGCTATCTGCGGAATTACAGTCTGCGGTTTGGTTATCGTATTGCTGCTGATTTGCGGTGTTTGTGTATCCGTTAAAAAAGTCGTTCCGGTGCGCTCCGCCACAAAACCGTTGGTCTGTAAAAAAGTGGTGTTGGAATACGTACCTGTTTTACCGGTAACAACAATGGAAAGCCAATTATTGGTACCCGGCATAAAATCCTCATTATTATTGCAGTCTGCCGGAACAGGCAATTCTATAATTCCGGAACATTTAAACTGATTCGTTCCATCTGACAATGCTTTTATTTCCTTCCATCCGGAATTGGCCAGATAGAAATAAGAAACCGTATCGCCGGGCGTAATCGTTGTTGCGTTTCGGGCCAGTTCAAAATATAAATTTAAAGTACTGTTGCAGATCAGGTTTTCTAATTCCAGAAATAAGGCACCCGAATAAGCAAATGACGGATAAACCGGAAAACCGCTTGTCAGGTCTGTCTGCAAACCACCAACAACAGCCGTATTGATTACTGTTGTAGCAGTGTCGGTACTGTCAAACAGTTGATAATTTTTAAACGGAGTATATAAAAAACACTGCAGCGGATAATCCGTAGCAGAACCGTCCAGTTTATACACCACACTTGCATTATAATCCGCCGAAAAGGTTTTGATTTTTGGCGCAAAGGGCTGATTCGCTGATACTACAAATTTTGTAATATCAGCACCTTTTGATTTATTAAAAAGATTGCCATTTTGCAAGGCAATATTGGCAACAACATTGGCATATATTTCAGAACCAAAACCATATTGATTTCCTGTCAGCGACATTTTTATAAATCCTGAAGTACTCGCATCGGTAAATTTTAAAGGCTGGTTTTGAATCTCCGGATCCAGTAATTGTGTCTTGGCATCCTGTGTTTTCGTATCTGTAAGCACAACATCCGGATCATTATGTTCATAATAACTGCTGTAATTGCTATTGAAAGGAACAGTAGGAGGTGGTACCGGTACCGGATCAAATAAATAAAGAGGAAGTATAAATTCTTCTACCGGAATAAATTCCGACGGAGTTTTAAGTTTTTGGGTTTTGGTCATTTTTAATCCATTCCATACTTTTCCCTGGAGAATATTAAAATTAACAGTAAAACCAAGATTATTAAAAGGGCCTGTAGTCGTATCAGTTTTCGTTGTTTCATCGGATCTGCTGAACAATCTTTTTATAAGTTTCGGTTTTTCTATTGTCACGGTTACATCTGAATTTGCCAGATAATTATTGTAGGCTTCATAGTATGTCCCGAAATCGGATGGAATCTTATCCCAGTTTATATTTAGCATAAAATTATCCAGGGGTTTACTAAAAATCTCCTTGTTCCCGATTATAAAATTGGCATTCAAAAGCGGAATCGGCCCAAAAGGAGGGAAGGGATTTTTGGTATTTAATTCTCCAAAATCATTATACAATTGAAAAGTTGTAACTCCGGTTATTTCAAGCGCAATTGTGATTGCCAATATTTTTGGAGGCGCAGCTGGTTTTGAAATTGTTTCGAACAAGATTTTAAGCATTGGCCAGCTCGTTTTCAATCCGTCTGGATTAATTAGAAACGGCTCAATTGCCGGTTGAGTAGGGTCAAGGACAATATTTACCATGAGACTGTTGGCAGAAGGAACCGTACTTAACTGAAAAGCATCAGGCAGTAAAGTAAGCTTCAGCCAGCTGTTTTGTGTGCTCAAAAAATAACTTGCCTGCTGTAATTCCGTTAGATCAAATTCGGAATCAAATTCGAGCGTCAGTGTGATATTTCTTTGCCCTTCTCTCAATAACAGCATCGGAGAAGCAAAAGCAATTCCGGTATACAATGCAGTGGCAGGAGGATTTGCATCTCCAAACGCAGGCCAGCTGATTGTTTTACCGGTATCATCTTTCTGAACGACAGAAGGTTGGGCAACGGACTGTAAATTATAAGATAAAGTATTCGGTTGTCCCTGACAGGAAAGCGTCTGGACACTTTTTATAACGGCCGGATTTAGATTGACCTCTTTTTTGGAAGCAAATAAAATAGGGTTCTTTTCCGCATCAACTCCGCCGTTGAATACTGTACCGGGTGGTAACTCCAATACGGAATTGTTTTTTGCGAGTGTGGCACATAAAAAAACACTGTCTGCAACAGCCGGTAATTCGGTTTGTTTTAAAATAGCGGAGTAATAAAAATCCAGATGCTTTTGAGAAATCCCGTTCAGCTGATCCTGCTGTACTTTCAGCACATTTACAAAAGAACGCAGCAGCGTCGTATCGGGGAATTTACTTTTTTTAAGACTTAATTTTTTAAACTCATTGGAGGAATGATGAATAATGGTTTCTAAAAAATTAAACAGCTTGTCCCCAATTTTCGTTAAAATAGTCAGACAGAAAGAAGTCATCTTGTCGAGTGCTTTCAGGATAGTCTGTTCCGTCTCATATCCGAGAATTTCCCAGAAGGGTCTTTTGTCCCTGTTGATGCTCCAGAGGTTGACATTAAAAGAAGCAAAATCAATATAGGGTGCGCTGGCAATAAAGACTCCTTTAGAAGGAAAAGTATATAAATACTGTCTGAACGCCTGAACCGCCCAAAAATCAATACTTAATTTGGTCTGAACTTCATGTAAAATATAATTTTTCAGATCGTACTTTTCATTGCTGATTTGCATATAATGTGTCCAGCGCTCAATGATTTTATAAATAGAAGTAATGTGATCGAATAATTTGTTGAGGGCTTTAGAATTCAAAACTCCGGGACTGTCCGTGAGCAGCAGCGTCTGAATTTCGGAACAGGTGTTTTTATAGGTCGAATGCAGTCCTTTGTAGTTTGTTCTGGATATGGAAGCCATCAGGAAAACAGGGTCTTTTAATAAAAACGGATTCCAGTTTCCTTCAATTGTATTGGTATTGTTGTAGAAATTAATCAGTTTGCTAAATTCGGTAAGAAAGTACAACCAGTCCTGCTCCGTCCTTCCGTCTATTAAATTGGGATTGGGAACGAGTGCTTCGTTGAGTGAATTTAGGGCGCTATTTGGATCAATTACAAGCATTTATTTTCGGTCTAGGTTTGTTCCTTCCTTCAGATGAAAAGGAAACACATAATTATGTCTGGTATTGGTTTGTGAATAAATGTAGATAATCAATATCTCGATTATGCCATTTGTAATATCTGTTGAAGCGACCCGTACTTCCTGCACCGATATCCTGGGTTCATAGCGCAATAAGGAAAACTTAATGGTTTCTATAATGTCGCCTTTTAGATTAGTATCGATTTTTCTAAACATAAACTGCTGTAAACCGGAGCCGAAATTGGCTTCCAGAGTACGTTCCCCTTTTCGGGTATTCAAAATCACATTGATAGACTCGTTGATATTCTGCTCATTGGAAGAAATATTCAACTGATAATTACCCACAGAAAAAGACACGGGAAAAGCCCATCCCGAACCTAAAAAGGTATTTTCTCTTTTATCGTCTGTATTATCCACCAATTATTACATTAAAGGCTCCAAGGACAATTGATCCCCCGTGAGCAGTCTGATCTCCCATTCTGGCGGCAGGCAGTCCGCCAATCATTACTGTTGCCGATCCTTTGATTATCGAATCCGGCGGTCCTACACAAACCAGCATATCGCCGACTCTGGCTGCCGGTAATCCTGCGATCAGTACCGTTGGCTCTCCTGTGCCAATGATTGGCCCGCCTACGTGCGGAACCGGCGGTACGGCAGGAGTTACCATCGGACATTCGTGAAAATCTGTCAATCTTGCTGCTGGTGGCATAATTTTTTGTTTAATCGGTTAATTGTTT
>JBDTNT010000402.1:0-2905 GCA_039933615.1 Flavobacterium sp.
ACTTGTTATCACAAAATAATCACATGAATAATTCGATCGAAGAGGGAAAAACTGCCGCAATTACCAGTTATATTTTAATTGTTGGAGTACTAATCGCCATGTCTATGAACTCTGAAAACAAAAGCAGTTTTGCTTCTTTTCATATACGTCAGGCTTTAGGATTATCGCTGGCTTTCATTTCATTTGGAGCAATCATCAGCAATTTTGACAGCTTTTTTATCACTTTCCCTATGTGGATCTGTATTTCTGTTTTATGGAGTTACGGCATTTTTAGTGCTATTCAGGGACATACAAGACCTATTCCTTTAGTTGGGACGCTTTTCCAGAAATGGTTTAAGAGCATCGGATAAAAATAATGCTGGAGTGAAGGTCGAAAATTCACAATTCATAACTTACAATTCACAATTAAAATGAATCTATCTTTAGAATATAAAATACAAGAACCAAAAGTTATCCTAGACAAGAATCCCGTTTTACTTTTATTACACGGTTATGGCAGCAACGAAGCTGATTTATTTTCGTTCGCAACAGAACTACCGGATAATTACTATATAATTTCTGCAAGAGCACCTTACGATTTACAATACGGAAGTTATGCTTGGTACGCCATTAATTTTGATGCCGACCAAAACAAATTTTCTGATAACGAACAGGCAAAAACCTCACGCGATTTAATTTCCACCTTTATTGATGAATTAATTGCTAATTACCCTATTGACGCTAACAATGTTACCTTAATTGGCTTTAGTCAGGGTTCTATTCTGAGCTATGCCGTGGCACTTTCATATCCTGAAAAAATTCAGAAAGTGGTTGCCATGAGTGGCTATTTTAATGAAGAAATCATAAAAGAAGGTTTTGAGCAAAACAACTTTACAAACCTAAAAATATTTGCTTCTCACGGAACAGTAGATCAGGTCATTCCAATTGACTGGGCGAAAAAAACACCTGCGATTTTAGAAAAACTAAACATTCCGGTTACTTATAAAGAATATCCTGTTGGTCATGGCGTGGCGCCACAGAATTTCTTTGATTTTAAGAATTGGCTATCTTTGTAATTTAAAAAAAAAAAGAAAGAAAAAGCTTACAATTTATATTTTTTTTAAACTAAATATTGTACTTTAGCCATACAACCTTAATAAGGTTTTACATAAAACTGACAAAATAATTAAAATACTAAAAAGTATCCCTAAAAGGATACTTTTTAGTATTTTTTGCAATTAAATAAACATACAATTTTACAAAAATGAGCATTACAAAACTTAATAATCCTGCATTAATTTTAATCGATATTCAGAAAGCATTCAATGATACTGCCTATTGGGGCGGAGAACGAAATAACCTGGATGCTGAACAAAAAGCCAGTGAACTTCTGGAAATCTGGAGAAATAAAAACTTGCCTTTCTTTCATGTACAGCATTGTTCTTCCAATCCGAATTCTATTTTAAATGAAAATAATTCTGGAAATGAATTTCAGGATATTGTAAAACCATTGGAAGGTGAAACTATAATAAAGAAAAATGTAAACAGCGCTTTTATCGGAACTGATTTAAAGGATTTACTTGATGAGGCTAAAATAACAACTGTTGTGATTGTGGGCCTAACCACAGATCATTGTGTTTCTACCACTACCAGAATGGCCGGGAATTATGGTTACACCACTTATTTGGTTTCTGATGCAACAGCTACATTCAATAAAAAAGGCATAAACGGAGAAGAATTCTCTGCTGAAATGATACATCAAACTGCTCTAGCAAGTTTAAATGAAGAATTTGCTCAAGTTGTAACCACTGATTTTATTAAAAATAGTGAGATGTTATAAATAAAAAGTGAGATGTGATTTGGCAGCTTCCATTTCACATCTCACTTTTTACATTTTAGATTTTACATTCCTGTATAAATAATCTTTTCTCCTTTTTTAAGTACATATCCTTTCCAGGGAATTAATTGATAATCCTCTTTTACCCACGAATCCCCTTCCGATTTTCTTTCTAAAATAATAGGCTCTTTTTGTGTATCGAGAAAAAGCTCAGCTTTGTCTCCTTCAAAAATTACATAGGCAACAGTAGAGTATGTTTTTCCATCTTCTGCATGAGCCAATTTTGTTCCGACTTCGAACAATCTTACACATTCATTCTTTACAACAGACCAGGTATAACCGGCAGAACCTTTGCAGCCATGGGCGTCACTGTCACCACCAACGACTTCTGACTTACTTTCTTCTTTTATGGTTTCAATTTTTGCAGTATCTGTTTTTAAAGTGTCAGTTTTTATATTATTACTTTCCTGAGGGGCTTTTTTTGCGCACGAAAAAGAAAGTCCAATAATAATCGAAAATAAAAACAGCTTTTTCATAATGAAGGTTAGTTTATACTGCTGCAAATCCTAGGATTGATTCCCTATTTTTGATACAGTAATGATTGATTTACTTCAAAAGTAATACTTTCGTCATCATTGACAAAGTATTTTAATAAGACTTCCCCCCATAATTCACCATTACTGTAATCAGCAATAATCCATCTGTGATTTAGGATCTTAACTTTATTGATGATGAATTTTTTGCCCTCAATTTTATCCTGTCCGGTATAAGGATTTCCATTTGGATTTGAGTTGTAGTCCAATAATTTTTCGGTTACAACAGGAATTAGTTTTTCGTAAAGGATAACTTTTCCTCCCGAGGCACTATTATCAAAATAGTTCTGTGCGTTTTCGTTATTCTCTAAAGAAAAGTAATTTGATTCTGCCAGTTTTGTCGAAACCAGATTTATACTGTCTCTAAGCTTTTTAGTTGTTTTATCATATCTTTCTTCCCCAAATTTTACTTCGCGGCTGTAAAACATATAAGTAAAAACATTCATTAATATCGCAAGGATAAAAAGATAAAGCATTAAGGATTTTTTCATTTTGT
>JBDTNT010000403.1:0-2367 GCA_039933615.1 Flavobacterium sp.
TCTTCTTGCTTTGGTTTCTTCCGGAACATCGTCGTCCATTTTTCTTCCGGCCAGTGTGCCCGGACGTTCAGAATACGAGTACATATAACCGAAATTATATTTCACATATTCCATCAGACTCATTGTGTCCTGATGATCCTGTTCTGTTTCTGTTGGGAAACCGGCAATCATATCTTGTGAAATCGAAGCATTCGGAATGATAGCCCTGATTTTATCAATCAAAGTCATATATTCTTCACGAGTGTGCAGACGATTCATTTCTTTTAAAATCCTGTCACTTCCTGATTGAACAGGCAAGTGTATGTGCTTACAGATATTCGGATATTTTGCAATAACATGCAAAATACTCTCATGCATATCCTGTGGGTTAGAAGTTGAAAACCGGATACGCATTTTAGGAAAACCAACCGCAACCATTTCAAGTAATTGATCAAAATCGACGGCTGTTGCTTTTTGCATTTCAGAAGCATTAACGAAGTCCTTTTTAAGACCGCCTCCGTACCAAAGGTAACTGTCGACATTCTGGCCTAAAAGTGTAATTTCCTTAAAACCTTTGTCCCACAAATCCTGAATTTCCTTCATGATACTTTGTGGCTCACGGCTGCGTTCACGACCACGTGTAAAAGGTACAACGCAGAATGTGCACATATTGTCGCAACCACGGGTGATTGAAACTAAAGCTGTAATTCCGTTGCTCATCAAACGAACAGGTGAAATATCACCGTAAGTTTCCTCTTTCGATAAGATTACATTGATGGCGTCGCGGCCTTCTTCAACTTCCGCCAATAAATTGGGCAGGTCTTTGTAAGCATCTGGTCCGACAACCAGATCGACTATTTTTTCCTCTTCTAAAAACTGACTTTTTAAACGCTCGGCCATACAGCCCAAAACGCCTACTTTCATTTTTGGATTAATACGTTTTACGGCATTATATTTCTCCAGACGCTTACGAATGGTTTGTTCGGCCTTGTCCCTAATTGAACAGGTATTTACTAAAACCAAATCGGCTTCTTCTAAAACGGAAGTTGTATTGTATCCGCCTTCATATAAAATGGAAGCTACGACTTCACTGTCCGAAAAATTCATCGCACAACCGTAACTTTCTATAAAAAGTTTTTTAGTATTCTCGGGTTTATTTTCTAAAACAAGATTTTCACCTTGCTTGCTTTCTTCAATAATCTTTTCCATTGCGTAATTTCAAAGTGCAAAGATAACGCAAAACGGATAAATATGACAAGATGTCAGATAAAGAATTAACAATGTTTTCAGAAATGTTGATAGGTTTTTGATGTTTAAATTTTAAGGTTTAGTTTTAAAATTTGTAAAGAAGCGATTTGATTTTCCGGAAAAACAAAGATTAGCAATTAGATTCTTTAAATTTAAAAGTGGTGCTTAATTCGGGTTATGGGATTTTGATTGTTAAAAAAAGCAGGTTTCCAAAGGGATAAACCATTAAAAGTTATACCTATATATATAATCGATATGTTTACAGATAAATCTGTAATTTTTAGAAACATATTATTAAAATACTTCAAAAATGAACAAGCAAGGTTGATATTTAAAAAAAATAGATACTTTTGTTGCAGAAAAATAGAGCAATGGCAAAGAATTTAGTAATAGTGGAATCACCTGCAAAGGCGAAAACGATAGAGAAATTTCTAGGAAGTGATTTTCAGGTAGAGTCAAGTTATGGGCACATAGCCGATTTACCATCAAAAGAAATAGGAGTTGATGTAGAAAATGGATTTAAACCTAAATATGAAGTTTCTCCGGATAAAAAAGCCTTAGTAAGTAAACTGAAAGCACTATCTAAAAATGCCGAAATGGTTTGGCTGGCAAGTGATGAGGACCGCGAGGGGGAGGCTATTTCATGGCACCTGGCGGAAGAATTAAAACTAGATATTAAAAAAACCAAAAGAATTGTTTTTCACGAAATCACTAAGACTGCAATTCTTAAAGCAATCGATAATCCAAGAGAGATTGATTATAATTTAGTAAATGCCCAACAGGCGCGTCGTGTTTTGGACCGTTTAGTGGGGTACGAATTGTCACCGGTTTTATGGAGAAAGATCAAAGGCGGTTTATCTGCCGGTCGTGTGCAATCTGTTTCTGTTCGTTTGATTGTAGAGAGAGAACGTGAAATTCAGAATTTTAATGCAGTTGCCAGTTATTCAGTTGTTGCAGAATTTGTCAATGAAGCCGGAAAAGCATTCAAAGCAAAATTGCCGAAAAATTTCAATACTAAAAAAGAAGCCGAAGATTTCTTAAAACAAAATATTGGTTCTATATATAAGGTAGCGGATTTAGAAACTAAACCTACCAAAAAATCTCCAACAGCACCTTTTACAACGTCGACTTTACAACAGG
>JBDTNT010000404.1:0-1959 GCA_039933615.1 Flavobacterium sp.
CTATTAATAAAATCAACAAAATGTACGCTTTATTAGAGCAATCTAACGAACGTCCGCCTTCTGCTGAGGAAATTGCAAAAGAACTTGACATGACTGTAAATGATGTAAAGGAGTCTATGAAAAACTCTGGTCGTCACTTATCTATGGATGCACCTCTTGTTGAAGGTGAAGATTCTAACCTTTATGACGTTTTACGTTCCGGAGAATCTCCAAACCCTGACAGAGAGTTAATTCACGAATCATTACGTACTGAAATCGAGCGTTCATTAGAAACATTAACTCCAAGAGAGGCAGATGTTGTTCGTTTGTATTTTGGTCTTGGCGATCAACACCCAATGACTTTAGAAGAAATTGGAGAAACTTTCGACCTAACTCGTGAGCGTGTTCGTCAGATTAAAGAAAAAGCAATCCGCAGATTAAAACATACTTCAAGAAGTAAAATTCTTAAAACTTATTTAGGTTAATAAACCTTAAAGTTAGAAAGTTTTAAAGTCTAAGGTCTTTTGGCTTTAAGACATTTGACTTTCAACTATACAGTAAACAACAGTTTGATTGACTGTTCGTTTTTTGATTGATGATTGAAACTCCGGCTGATTACCGGAGTTTTTTATTTTTTATATTTACCTTTGCAAAAACAACACAACTTACAACTAGATAATGAAAAATACACTTATAGCTCCCTCTGTTTTAGCAGCTGATTTTGCCAATTTACAGCGTGATATTGAAATGATCAATAACAGCCAAGCTGATTGGTTTCATATCGATATTATGGATGGAGTTTTTGTTCCGAATATTTCTTTTGGAATGCCTGTTTTAGAGGCTATTTCTAAGCATGCCAAAAAAACAATCGATGTACATTTAATGATTGTTGATCCTGATCGTTATATTAAGACTTTTGCAGATTTAGGTGCCAATAATTTAAGTGTACATTATGAAGCCTGTCCACACTTACACAGAACCCTTCAGGCTATTAAAGCGGAAGGAATGAAAGCCGGAGTTGCAATCAATCCTCATACCAATATTGATTTATTGGAAGATGTTATTAATGATATTGATTTAGTTTGTGTCATGAGTGTAAATCCAGGTTTTGGAGGGCAATCATTTATCGAAAACACTTACGATAAAGTAAAAAAACTGAAAGCTTTGATAACACGCAAAAATGCCTCAACACTTATTGAAATTGACGGTGGTGTAACGGACAAAAACGCAAAACAGCTAGTTGAAGCCGGAGCAGATGTTTTGGTTGCAGGAAGCTTTGTTTTTAAAGCCGAGAACCCTGTAACAACTATCGCTGACTTAAAAATCCTGACTGCTTTTTAAATTTTCCAAATTTGGAAAGAAGTCAATTCCGGTGATTTTTTCGATAGTTTCAAGTGAAACTACAAAATTATAAAGTGACTTATCACTGTCTTCATTTGGAACTAAAAATGCAATTGCTTTATGTTCATTTCCTGATTTAGCCAGAATGATTTTATAAAAATATTTAGGGACAGAAACTTCTTCTGTTCCTATTTTTTTATCTGAATCTTTCAAAACTCCTCCTGTCACAACATAAATATCATTATATTTTCCAGCCCAATACCGTGTTTTCTGCTCTATCCTATTCCATATTCCACTATTGAAATCATGATTTTGAGGTGAAATATTTGAAGTATAAAAAGTATCGTTATACGCATTTACATCAAACTCCATATCTCCCGCAGGACAAAGATGTCCTTTGTCATATCCTGATTTTTTATAATTCCTCCAATCAGCGGAACCGCTTGTTACTTTCGGATCTTCTGTAAAATAAGGACGTTTGTAATTTCCATTTTTCAAATATTCTTTCTTTAATTCATAAGCAACCCATTCTGCCTGCTCGAATCTTTCATTATAAGAAAGTGTATAATATTTATGGGTTACAATTTGTTTCGTTGTTGATGTTGGCAGATAAGCAACGGAATACAATAAATCAGTACT
>JBDTNT010000405.1:0-20075 GCA_039933615.1 Flavobacterium sp.
AATTGCGAATAAATTTTAAACACATAGGTAATCGACAAAGATTTACGATTTGCTACGAGGAGTTTCTTGTGTGATTTCTCCTCCGTCGAAATGACAAACTTTGAGAAAGTTGAATTGCAAATAAATTTTAAACATATAGAAACATAGCTTTATATTATTGTCTAAGATGTTTCTGAAAATTATAATTTTTCGCATAGTGCTCTCACCTATAAGATTCATTTTAAATGAAATGTCTTTTTAGATTTTGTAAACTATGTTTCTATATGTTAAATAATTATGATCCGGGAATTAATAAAAGTAAGAATGAAAAAAATAGTCATAATATCATTTATAATAGCTTCAGTATTTTCTGCCAAAGCGCAGCAGGTTCCCTTTTGGCAAAATGAAAAAATCAATGAGGAGAACAGAGAACCCATGCATGCTGCTTATTATGTTTTTGAAAATGAAGCACTGGCAGCCAAAAATGACTGGAAAGAATCTAAAAACTATTTGAATTTAAACGGCACATGGAAATTTAAATACGTTGACAGTCCAAACGACTTGCCAACCGGATATGAAAACAGCACTTTTGACGATAAAAGCTGGGACAATTTTAAAATCCCCGCCAGCTGGGATGTAAATGGTTACGGATATCCAATTTATACCAATACAACTTATGATTTTGCTAAATATATAGCTGTAAATCCACCATTTGTTCCTGTAAATCATAACCCTACCGGAGTTTACAGAAGAGAAATTACGGTTGATAAAAACTGGGAAGGAAAAGATATTTTTCTGCATGTAGGGGCTGCAAAATCAAATCTTACGGTTTGGGTAAATGGCGTTTATGCAGGGTATGGTGAAGATGGAAAATTACCATCAGAATTCAACTTAAATAAATTTTTAAAAACAGGTGTAAACAACATCGTTTTAAAAGTGATGAAATGGAACGACGGTTCCTATTTAGAATGTCAGGATTTCTGGAGAATGAGTGGTATTACAAGAGATACTTATTTGTATGCCAGAAATAAAACGCACCTGAAAGATTTTGAAATCATTCCGGATCTTGATGCCTCTTATGCAAACGGAACCTTAAAAGTGACCACTGAATTTTCAGATTTAAATAAAAAAGACAACTACACTTTAGAAGTAAAACTAAAAGACGGCGAAACGATTATTGCTTCAAAAGTGCTTAAGGCTTCAACTGAAAAACAAACCTTCAGTTTTGACGTAAATAATCCGAAGAAATGGAGTGCGGAAATTCCGAATTTATATCAAATCAGTTTTATTTTAAAAGATAAAAAAGGAAATACTGTTGAGGTTATCCATCATAATATCGGTTTTAGAAAAGTAGAAATCAAAGGCGGACAGCTTTTGGTAAACGGGAAAGCGATTTACATAAAAGGAGTAAACCGTCATGAAACCGATCCTGTTACGGGACAAACGGTTTCGCGGGAACGTATGGAGGAAGATATTAAACTGATGAAAGAATTTAATATCAATGCGGTAAGAATGTCCCATTATCCCAACGATGAATATATGTATGAACTATGCGATAAATACGGAATATATGTTGTCGATGAAGCCAATATAGAATCGCACGGAATGGGGTACGATATTACCAAAACACTGGGAAATAAACCGGACTGGGAACTGGCGCATTTGCAGCGTATGCAGCGTATGGTTGAAAGAGATAAAAATCATACTTCAATCATTATCTGGAGTATGGGTAACGAAGCCGGGAACGGTTATAATTTTTACAGAGGTTATTTATGGATAAAAAACCGTGATAAATCAAGGCCTATCCAATACGAAAGAGCAACTGCCGGTGCGTGGGATGGAAAAGATTTGAAATACGAATGGGATTCTGATATTATCGACCCAATGTACAGTTCTCCAAATAAAATGGAAGAATACATTCAGGCAAATCCACATCCGGAGCGTCCTTATATTCAGTGTGAATATGCACATGCCATGGGAAATTCTATGGGAAATTTTAAAGATTATTGGGACGTTTTTAGAGCGCATCCAAATTTTCAGGGCGGATTTATCTGGGATATGATCGATCAGTCCGTTTATAAAACACAACCGGACGGAACGGTAGTATATGCTTACGGAGGGGATTTTGGACCTAAAGATGTGCCAAGCGATAATAACTTTCTTGACAACGGTGTTTTCAGTCCAAACAGAAAACCGAACCCGCACGCTTTTGAAATGCGAAATGTATATCAAAATATCCTGACTTCATGGAACAACCAGGCAACTGCAACCATCAAAGTTTATAATGAATTTTCATTTAAAGACTTAAGTAATGTCAGTTTGCACTGGAAATTGATTCTGGACGGAAAAGAAGATTCAGTCGGGGTTATTGATAATTTAGACATTAAACCAAACGAATCGAAAACCTATACACTTCCGGTAAATCTGGAAGGGAAAAAATTTAGTGAAGCTTTTATTAATGTTACCTATCACATTAAAAACGACGAACCGTTTTTACCAAAAGATTTCCAAATTGCAACAGATCAGCTTGCTTATAAAGGAAACTGGAAAAATGACATAAAAATTGAAGGAACTGGAAAAATAGCCGTTGAGAAAAAAGAAAACAGCACCGTTTTTAAGAGTGAAAATACCGAAATCACTTTCGATAAAAAAACAGGATTCATAAACGCTTATTCATTCCATAATCAGCCAATTTTAAAAGACGGTTATCAATTGCGTCCTAACTTTTGGAGAGCACCAAATGATAATGATTTTGGCGCTAATTTTCAGAGAAATCTGGTAGCCTGGAAAGAAGCGACAGAAAATCCAACGCTAGTAAACTGGACTTATGCAATTACAAAGGACAATAAGGTTCAGGTAAAAGCAACATACAGTCTGCCTCAGGTTGCCTCAGAATTAGTATTGAATTACGAAATCAACAGCAACGGAGAATTAACTGTAAAAGAACAGTTGAATATTGATAAAACCAAAGAAGTGCCAATGCTGCCAAGATTTGGAATGGAAATTATTGTACCGAAAGATTTCAGCAACATGAGTTATTACGGAAGAGGGCCTCATGAAAATTACATAGACAGAAATTACAGTTCTCAGGTCGGGCTTTACAAGCAAACCGTTTCAGAACAATTTTATTCTTATATCCGTCCGCAGGAAACAGGAAATAAAACAGATGTCAGATATCTTGATTTATCCAATAATACTTTAAACATAAAAGTAACCTCAGATGCGCTTTTGAGCATTACCGCCTTACATTTTTTAAATGAGGATTTAGATGATGGTCTGCAAAAAGACCAGAGACATTCTGAAGAGCTGAAAGAAAGAGATTTAACCAGTTTGAAAATTGATTACAAACAAATGGGAGTTGGCGGTATCGACAGCTGGCAGGCATGGCCAATGGAAAAATATCTGTTAAGAGACAAAACCTATCAATATCAATTTAAAATCACACCATCCATAAAATAATTCATTATGAGAATAGTAAAACCATTCCTTGTCGTATTCTTCCTGACTGTCCTGAGTTCGGGTTACAGCCAGAAAATATACACGGCAAAGGATATTCAAATCATTCCCAAACCAACACAGGTTGTTGTAAAAGAAGGGGTTTTTAAATTTTCTAAAGAAACTAAGTTTGTTGTAAATGGTGATTTTCAAAAAGAAGCCGCTACAGCCCTGATCAATAAATTTCAGACTGCCGCAGGATGGAAACCTGAAATTTCGACTCAGGTCCCGGCTGGGAATTTCATACAATTAAAACTTGACCCAACCTTAAAAAATGAAGCTTACATTTTAGATGTAAATCCAAAAAGCGTAACGATTTCTGCCAAAGGAAATGCCGGTTTTATTTATGGTTTGGAAAGTATCAGACAATTACTTCCGGAAGCAATCGAAAGCCAATATGTGGTGACTTCTGCGAGATGGGAAATTCCGAGTGTTACGATAAATGATCAGCCGCGTTTTCAATGGAGAGGATTAATGTTGGATTTGTCCCGTCATTTCTTCGATAAAAATTATATAATGCAGACTATCGACCGTCTGGCCATGCACAAAATGAATGTTTTGCATTTGCATTTGGTAGACGATCAGGGCTGGAGAATCGAAATAAAAAAATACCCAAAACTAACCGAAGTCGGAGCCTGGAGAGTCGATCAGGAAAATACAAGCTGGAATGCCAGACTTGCCGTGAATCCGGATGAAAAAGGAACTTACGGAGGATTCCTGACTCAGGAAGAATTAAAAGAAATCGTCAAATACGCTGCAGCCAAAAACATCGAAATTATTCCGGAAATCGAAATGCCCGCGCACGTAAGCAGTGCTATTGCATCATATCCGGAACTGGCTTGTTTTGATCAGCGAATCGGAGTGCCATCGGGCGGATTATGGCCTATAACAGATATTTATTGTGCCGGAAAAGAATCAACTTTTGAGTTTCTGCAAAATGTAATAGACGAAGTAATTACTATTTTTCCTTCAAAATACATTCATATCGGAGGCGACGAGGCGACCAAAACCAATTGGGAAAAATGTCCGAACTGTCAAAAAAGGATGAAAGATGAAGGCCTGAAAAATGTAAACGAATTACAGAGTTATTTCGTCAAAAGAATGGAGAAATACATCATCTCCAAAGGCAAAAAAATAATAGGCTGGGACGAAATTTTAGAAGGAGGCCTGGCTCCGGAAGCTACCGTAATGAGCTGGAGAGGCACAAAAGGCGGTATTGAAGCAGCAGATCAGGGTCATGACGTAATTATGACGCCGGAATCACCTTGTTATTTTAATTTTTATCAGGGACCCCAAAACGAAGAACCCTTGGCTTTTGATGCTTACAATCCTTTAAATAAAGTATACGAATTTGATCCTGTTGTACCCACAATGACGCCTCAGGAAGCTGCTCATATATTGGGAGGACAGGCAAATTTATGGGCCGAACACTTACCGGGACCAAAAGATTCCGAGTATATGATTTTTCCGAGACTGGCAGCATTGTCTGAAGTTTTATGGAGTACGAAAGAAAGCCGTAACTGGGATGATTTTACAACAAGACTGACTTCTTTGTTCCGACGTTATGATCTTCTGGGAATCAATTATGCGAAAAGTGCTTATTTGGTTACCGCTTCTTCCACAGCCGATTTAGCTAAAAAACAGATCAATGTTACTTTAAAAAATGAATTTCCAAATCCCGATATCCGTTATGTTTTAGGAAATAAAGAGATAGACCATAATGCTGTAAAATATACCACCCCAATTGAGTTTAAAGAAACAACTATTTTAAAAGCTTCCTTATTTCAAAATGATAAACCGGTTGGAAAAACGTTTACAGACACGATTATATTCCACAAAGCAGTGGCTCATAAAGTAAATTATTTAACGCCTTTCAACCAGAATTATAAAGGGGATGGCCCTTTTCAGATGGTCAACACCATCAGGGGCAGCAAAAACTTTCATGACGGACAATGGCAGGCCTGGCTGGTTAATGATATGGAACTGGTGGTAGATCTTGAAAAACAGGAAAGTGTAGAGGAAGTTATTGTTGGCACATTAGAAAGTCAGGGAGCGGGAGTTTTCTTTCCGGTAGAGCTAAAAGTTTTGGTTTCTGCTGACGGATTAAAATACAAACAAGTCGGAAAAGTCAGCCGTCCGTATGCGGTAAACCCAATTTCGGAGCTGAAGGATTTTAAAATCAATTTTCCAAAACAAAATACCAGATTTATAAAAGTAATCGCAACGAACCTAAAGAAAAGCCCGAAAGGAGAAAGCTCGTGGTTGTTTGTAGATGAAATTGTAGTGAATTAATCTGTGGCAGGATAATATCAAAGTTTAAAACCTTGACAAAGTCTCACGTTGATTTTGTCATTTCGAAGGAGAAATCTCCGCGAGAAGAAACCCTGCAAAGACTGGCGAATTTCAGGAAGGAACTTTTTGCGAAGATCCTTCCTTCGTCAGGATGACAAAATTGAGCATAATGTAAAAAAGTAAGCCACAGTAAAAAGAGTAATCATTTAAGTCTGTGTAATCTCTGGCAAAAAAAATACGAAAGAAGAAAAAACAATAACATGATAAAAAGAGTAAAGATGAAAAGAGGAATATTCATAATCGCAATTTTATTTTCAGTTCAAATGTTCTCCCAGGCCATTTATGAAGATGAACGTTATGTACCGGAAACAGACCCGTTGGTTTTAAAGAATCTGGACGAATGGCAGGGCAAAAAATTTGGATTGCTAATGCATTGGGGAACTTACAGCGAATGGGGAATTGTAGAATCATGGTCAATCTGTCCGGAAGATTACGGATGGTGTGAAAGAAAAAAAGGAAGTAATCCTTCTAACTACAATGCTTATGTAAAAGAGTACGAAGGTTTGAAAAAAACATTCAATCCTGTAAAATTCGACCCTGCAAAATGGGCAAAAGCGGCTAAATATGCCGGAATGAAATACATGGTTTTTACCACGAAACACCATGACGGTTTTAATATGTACGATACCAAATATTCAGATTATAAAGTAACAGACAAGGAATGTGCTTTCAGCAGTAATCCGAAAGCGAATATTGCCAAAGAGGTTTTTAATGCCTTTAGAAACGAAAATATTTCAACAGGGGCTTATTTTTCTAAACCGGATTGGCATAACGAAAATTACTGGGATCCTTACTTCCCGCCTTTCGACAGAAACGTAAATTACGATCCGTCACTTTATCCGGAAAAATGGCAGAAATATGTTGATTTTACACACAATCAAATTTTAGAACTACTATCAGATTACGGTAAAATTGATATTTTATGGTTAGATGGAGGATGGGTTAGAAAAAGAGACCAGCAAAACCTGAAAGAAAACTACGAAGAAAAGTTTGCGGAAAACGAATCCAAAAACGGATTTATCAAACACAGAGTTGTAGATCAGGATCCAAAAATGGATGAACTCGTCGTAAAAGCACGTCAAAAACAACCGGGATTAATCGTGGTGGACAGAGCCGTACACGGGAAAAACCAAAACTATCTAACCCCTGAAAACCGTATTCCTGAAAAAACACTGCCTTATCCGTGGGAATCCTGCATTACATCCGGTGGCGGATGGTCGTACAGTCCGGGTGCGAAATACATGACCGGAAGAGAAGGAATCCACATGCTGATTGATGTTGTAGCTAAAGGTGGAAATTTATTACTCAATGTTGCACCAAGCCCGGAAGGCGAATGGGAGCAGGGTGCTTATGATTTACTGCAAGCCTACGGAGACTGGATGAAAGTAAACAGTTCCGGTATTTATAATACAAAACCAATCGAGCCTTTCAAGGAAAATAACATTTGCATGACCCAGAATAAAGCCGGAAATGTATTCTTGTTTTATCTGGCCAAAGAAGGAGAAACAAAGATTCCGGCGGAAGTTACAGTAAAATCCATCAATCCTAAAAAAGGGACTAAAATCACCATGTTAGGTTCAAAAACAGCCTTAAAATGGACCAAAGAAGCACAGGGATTTAAAGTTGTAATTCCGGAAAGCCTGAGAAATAATTTACCGGCAAAAGAAGCGTGGACTTTAAAGATTGAAGCGATTAACAGATAGAAATTAGCATATGGTTTTAAGTAAAAGGATAACAATACAAACAGCATGTTTTTTTTGCATGCTGTTTTTTAACATAACTGTTTTTGCACAACAACCGGCAGATTTTGTAAATCCGTTTATTGGAACTTCAAATTATGGAGCTGCTTTCCCGGGTCCGATTGCGCCAAGAGGAATGGCGAGTATCAGTCCGTTTAATGTGGCCGGATCTCAGAATAAATTAGAAAAAGACAGTCAGTGGCTGTCTAATCCTTATGTAAATGAAAATACGTACCTGACCGGATTTAGTCAGGTAAATTTAAGTGGAGTAGGTTGTCCGGAATTAGGCGTTTTGCTCTTAATGCCAACAACAGGAGCCGTAGAAATCAATCATCTAAAATACGGCTCCAACTACTCAAATGAAATTGCAAAAGCGGCTTATTACAGCGTAAACATTGACAAATACAATATAAAAGCAGAATTTACAGCATCCAAAAGAGTGGGTGTCAGTAAATTTACTTTCCCGAAAGGAAAATCAAATGTTCTTTTAAACCTGGGATTAGGTTTGACGAATGAAGAAGGTGCAATGGTAAAAGTAGTGTCGCCGACAGAAATTGAAGGAATGAGAAGCGTTGGTTCATTTTGTTATAACAGTCCCGAAGAGGCCTATCCGGTGTATTTTGTGGCGAAATTTTCTAAACCCGCAGCCCAATCTGGCGTTTGGAAAAAACCATCAAAATATAAAGGTACCGAAGCACAATGGATGACTTATAACGGAAAGGCCAGAATGATGGAAAATACAATCAAAACGGTTGTAGGAGACAGCATCGGAACTTATTTTACCTATGAATTTGATAAGGAAGAAAGTGTAGAAGTTAAAATCGGGGTTTCGTATGTAAGCATTGCAAATGCTCGTGAAAACTTAGAAAAAGAAACCGGAAACAAATCATTTGAAGCTGTTTACAAAGAAACATATGAGGAGTGGAATAAAGAACTTTCGAAGATTATGGTTGAAGGCGGATCGAAAGACGACAAGACTATTTTTTATACCGCTTTATATCATACCTTAATTCATCCCAATACTTTAAATGATTATAACGGAGAATATCCCGAGATAAAAAGAAGTAAGACTGGTAAAACCGAAGGAACCCGTTATACCGTATTTTCTTTATGGGATACGTATAGAAATCTGCATCAGCTGATGTCTTTGGCTTATCCCAAGCAACAGTCGGATATGGTAAAAAGCATGCTGGAAATGTATGATGAAAACGGCTGGCTGCCAAAATGGGAATTAAATTCAACTGAAACTTTTACCATGGTCGGTGATCCTGCAAGTATAGTGATTGCAGATACCTACCTGAAAGGAATTCGTGATTTTGATGTTCAGAAAGCTTATAAAGCCATGTTGAAAGGAGCCGACCAAATCGAAAATAATCCCTTACGTCCCGGACTTAAGGATTATATCGAAAAAGGATATCTCACTACCAATAACCGTGGACCCGTTTCTACCACACAGGAATATAATGCCTCTGATTATTCTATTTCTCTTTTAGCGAAAGCATTAGGAAAAAAAGAAGATCAGGAACGTTTTAAAAACCGATCGTTATCGTACCGAAAATTATTCGATAAAAACTTAAGATTACTTCGCCCAAGAACAGCCGACGGAAAATGGTACGAACCATTTGATCCTGTTGCAGGAGCCAATTTTGAGGAAAATGTTGGTTTTATTGAAGGGAATGCGTGGCAATATGCTTTTATGATGCCGCACGATATTAAAGGTTTAATAAAACTCATGGGTGGCGAAAAAGCTTTTACCAATCAGCTGCAAAAAGTTTTTGATAGCAAACAATTTGATATGGCCAACGAACCGGACATTGCGTATCCGTATTTGTTCAACTATATAAAAGGAAACGAATGGAAAAGCCAGGAAATGGTAAAAAAACTGGTTAAGGAATATTTTCAGAACAAGCCAAAAGGCTTACCCGGAAATGATGATACCGGAACGATGTCGGCCTGGCTGGTGTATTCCATGATGGGAATTTATCCGATTTCTCCGGGAGATCCAATTTATACGATCACCACACCAATGTTTGATAAAGTAACGATTCAATTGGATTCAAAATATTATAAAAATAAAAGTATTGTAATTGAAAGGGAGAAAAATAAGGATGGCAAAATCAATACAATTGAATTAGACGGAAAAACGCTGAATAGTTTTTTTATCTCTCATGATGATTTTGTGAATGGGAAAACACTAAAAGTGATACAAAACTAAATAACACAACTATGTTAAGATTAAGAATGAAAAAAACAGCCATTATTTTCATAATGGCTTTAAGTTTTTACAGCGAAGGCTATGCGCAGAAAAAGTTTCCGTATCAGGATGCAAAAACACCGGTTGAAGAAAGGGTAAAAGACTTATTAAGCAGAATGAGCCTCGAAGAAAAAGTACGCCAGATGGACATGTACAAAGGCGAATATTTTAAGGAAAAAGAAAATTTCTCTAAATCAAAGTCAGATGTAAAAATCGGAAGTCTGGGAATTGGAGCTATCCACGATATTTATCCACGTTCGGCAAAAATGATCAATGAGCTGCAGAGTGAAGTTATCAAAAAGAACAAATGGGGAATTCCTGCACTTATTATGTGTGAGATGCTTCACGGCTATTTAGATGACGGAAGTACCGCTTTCCCCATGAATATTGGTCTTGGTGCAACCTGGGATACAAATGTTATTGGCAAAGTGGGACAGGTTATTGCGAAAGAAGCCAGAGCACACGGAGTTCATTTTGGTTTAGGACCAAATTTAGACTTAGGCCGCGAGCCACGCTGGGGAAGGGTTGCCGAAACCTTTGGTGAAGATGCATATTTAAACAGTGAAATTGGTTTGTCTTTTATAAAAGGAATGCAGGGAGACGATTTAACATCAGATCGGTCTATAATTGCAGAACCGAAACACTTTGCGGTACACGGTATTCCACAGGCGGGAGGAAATTCTTCTCCAATTTTAGTGGGGGAACGTTCGGCCCGTGAAGATCATCTTCCGTCGTTTGAAAAAGCATTTAGAAAAGGCGGTGCTTTGGGAACGATGTGTGCGTATTCAGAATTAGACGGAATTCCCTGTGCGGCAAACCACTGGCTGCTGACAGATGTTTTGAGAAAAGAATGGGGCTTCAAAGGAATTGTAGTTTCGGATCTGGGAGCTATCAAATACCTGCAGACCACTCATAATGTTACCGATTCTCCAAAAGAAAGTATCAGACAAGCGATTCAGGCTGGTGTTGATATGCAGTTCTACGATTTTACAAACGAGTTCTGGCAAAAGACAGTTATTGAATTGGTGAATGAAAAGAAATTAAAAATGGAGGATATCGACCGTGCCGCGGGAGGTGTTTTGCGTTTGAAATTTTTATTGGGATTATTTGAAAACCCTTATACGGCAAGCAACCTGATTAAAGATCGTTTTCATACCAAAGAAAATCAGGATATTGCTTTGGAAGCAGGTCTTAAATCTATGGTTCTATTGAAAAATGAAAACAATACCCTTCCTTTAAATAAAGACATTAAAACGGTTGCCGTTATTGGACCAAATGCCAATGCGTCAAGATTAGGCGGATATTCGGTTCATAATAAAGTAGGTACTACGGTTTTAGAAGGTATTAAACAGGTAGTTGGTGCCAAAACAAATGTAATTTATGAAGAAGGTGTGCCGTTGATCGTAATGGGACAGGTGATTCCGTCAAAATATTTATTTACTCCCGATGAAGCACAAAACGGATTAAAAGGAGAATATTTCAATAATAGAAATGTAGAAGGAACTCCAGCATTGACACGTATCGACAGTCAGTTGGAATTTGACTGGCCATGGTCTCCTGGAGTTGGAGTTAATGATGACGATTTTTCTATCAGATGGACGGGTTACATTAAATCGGATAAAGCTTTTGACGGCTGGTTAGGTTTAAGTTCTGATGACGGAATCAGAATGTGGATTGACGATCAGTTGGTAATCGACAACTGGACAAAAGGTGCAACCAGTATAGTAACAACTCCAAAAAATATCGAAGCAGGTAAAAAATACAAAGTCCGCATAGAAATGTGGGAAGGAGGCTGGGGAGCCAGAGCCCACCTGCGATGGAATTTAGAAAGAGTAAATTTACAACCTGCCATAGAAGCTGCTAAAAAAGCAGATGTTGCCATTGTGGTGTTAGGGGAATCTAACGAATTGGTCGAAGAAAACAGGGATGTCGCGACTTTAGATTTACACGGAATGCAGCAGGAACTTATAGAAGCCATTCAAAAAACAGGAACCCCGGTAGTTTGTGTATTATTAAACGGTCGTCCGCTTTCAGTAAACTGGATCAGCGAAAATATTCCTGCAATTGTAGAAGGCTGGTTTCCGGGTGAAGCAGGAGGAAAGGCGGTAGCCGATGTTTTATTCGGAAATTACAACCCTGGTGGAAGACTGCCAATTACATTTCCGAAATCTGTTGGACAGCTTCCTATATATTACAACCAAAAACCATCAGCGATTCACAGATATGTGAGCGAAAGCGAAAATCCGCTTTACACGTTTGGGTTTGGGTTAAGTTATACCACTTTCGAATATTCAAATCTTAAGCTGAGTAATACAACCATTACTAGTAACGGGGAAATTAAAGTTACTATAGATGTTAAAAATACAGGAAATTTTGATGGAGATGAAGTCGTACAATTGTATATCAATGACGTATACAGCAGTGTAACTACTCCAAAGAAAACATTAAAGGGTTTCAAACGATTATTCATTAAAAAAGGAGAAACAAAACAAGTGGATTTTGTTGTAACTGCTGAAGAACTAAGCCTTTGGAACAGGGAAATGAAGAGAGTAGTCGAGTCTGGCGATTTTGAAGTGATGGTTGGCGGGAATTCGACGGATCTACAAAAACAAAGCTTCAAAGTTATTGATTAATGATATAGGTAGAAAAATAGGATATTCAATATTTTAAGCTTTTTGTAATGAATACGTTTAGAAAATTGAAGAATCGTTTGGATTAATAACGTGTTAGAGCTGAAAAAGTAAGGATTTTAACTATAAAAAAAGGCCTGTTTTTACAAATGTGTAACGTACACCTTTTCAAAATTGTCATTTGTCGAAATAATGATTTAGTTAACAAACCCTATCAGTAAATTTAACATGTTATTAACTCAAAAAACAACTATATGATTAAAGATGTACTAAAATTACTGTTTGTAGTTTGCCTGTTCGGATTTCAAAATCTTCAGGCACAAACAACAGTAAAAGGGACAATCACAGATGCCTCCAGCGGAATTCCAATCCCGGGTGCAAATATTGTGATAAAAGGAACAAAAAACAGTGTGTCGACAGATTTTGATGGAAAGTACAGTATTAAAGTCCCAAGTCAGGAGACCGTTTTAGTATTCTCTTACGTAGGATCTGCTACAAAAGAAATTCCTGTTGGAACGCAAACTAACATCGATGTTAAGTTAGGTACAGATGCCAACCAATTAGGAGAGGTAGTTGTTACTGCTCTTGGTATCAAAAGAGAGAAAAAAACAATTACTTATTCAGCTCAGAACATTGCGGTAGACGAGCTTTCTGAAGCAAGATCATTAAACGTTGCCAACTCACTATCCGGTAAAGTTGCGGGTCTTAACTTCTCTACCACTTCAAACGGAGTTGGAAGTTCATCCAGAATTACACTTAGGGGTAACCGATCGCTCAACGGTAATAACCAGCCTTTATATGTAGTAGATGGTGTGCCAATCAGTAACGGGACTACGACTGGTAATCCTGATATTGATACAGGAGGAACCACTCAGCCTGATGGTATTTCAAATATTAATCCTGAAGATATTGCTTCGATGACAGTTCTTAAAGGACCATCTGCAGCAGCACTTTATGGAAACAGAGCCAGTAATGGTGTTATCCTTATTACAACCAAATCAGGTAAATCAGGAAAAACTTCAGTTTCATTGTCCTCTAACTTTATGGCATCTTCAGCCTATAATCTGACAAATTTCCAGAATGAATACGGTCAGGGAGATCAGGGAGTTTACAATCCTATTTCAGTATCAAGCTGGGGTGGAAAGTTAGACGGAAGCCAGGTTTCGGCATGGCAGTTAGCCCGTAATCCTAATTATACAGGTCCTGCGACTACAAGTTATTCGGCGCAGCCAAATAATGTTATTGATTTTTATAAAACAGGATATAATTTAGCGAATACTTTATCGGTTACTACCGGAAATGAAAAAGCACAGGGTTATTTCTCTTACACCAACACTCGTGCAGATGGTATTGTTCAGGGTAACTCTTTAGACAGACATAACCTTAACTTAAGATTGACCAGTAAATTATCTGATAAATTTTCTTTGGATGTAAAAACAAATTACATCATTCAGAATATCGATAATTTATTAAGAACCGGAGAAGAGTCTATCGGTACATCTGCTTATTTATTGCCTCGTAGTATTAAATTTAATGAATACAGAGATTTTGAATATACTGACGCAGCAGGACAATTACAACAAAACTATTTTATAGACGAAGCAGGTTCTCCAGGAGGAAATCCTTACTGGTCTGCCTTACGTGACGATTCACGAAAAGACAAAAGAAACAGATTTATTGGTCTTGCATCTCTTAAGTATGATATAACAAGTAATTTTAGTTTACAGGTAAGAACTGGTTTAGACCAGATGACTAATAAAAATGTTAGAAACAGATATGCTACAAGAGCATTCAATAATAACTTAGGTTCCTATAGTGAGTTATATGAAACAGTAAGTGAATTTAATACAGATGCATTATTATCTTATAAAGAGACATTTGGTGATTTTACGATTGGTCTTAATGCTGGTGCGAACATGTTAAAACAATCCAGCTCTTCTTTAACATCTGGCGGGGTTTTAAGTAAAAGAAACTATTTCTCTTTACTGAATGTTGCAACGGTATCGTCTACATCAGCCATGTCAGAAAAACAAGTTAATTCTGTTTACGGTTTCTCTCAAATTGGTTTCAAAAACTATTTGTTCCTGGACTTAACAGCCAGAAATGACTGGTCTTCTGCATTACCATCAGATAACAGATCATTCTTCTATCCGTCGGTAGGTCTTTCTGCAGTAATCTCAGATATGGTTACTTTGCCGGAAATGATCAGCTTTGCAAAAATAAGAGGTTCTTATGCAAAAGTTGGAAATGATACAGATCCTTACCAGACAAGTTCTCAATTATCTTATATTGGTGGTAACGGTGGTATGTTGTATTCTCAGACTACAGCTGCAAACCCTTTTCTTAGACCTGAGATGTCAAGTTCTTCAGAGTTTGGTGCAGATGTAAGATTTTTCAAAAATCGTTTAGGATTGGACTTTACTTATTTTCAAACTAAAACGTCAGATCAGATTTTCTACATAAATACGCCTGAATCTTCTTCAAAATCCAGAGCTGTATTAAACGGAGGAGATATCGAGAACAAAGGTGTCGAGCTTACGCTTACTGCAACTCCTATCCAGACAGAAAATTTTACCTGGGATATTATGGCGAATTATGCTTCTTATAAATCTAAAATTACTTCTATCTACGATAATAGAGAAGAATTGGTTATTGGTGAAGGAAGATTGGTTAGAAGTAAAGTTATTAAAGGAGGAGAATACGGAGATTTATACATCAAAGGATTTCAAAGAACACCGGATGGTCAGATGATTGTAAATGCTGCAGGTATTCCTTTGGCAACAGATGATTTTAGTGTTCGTGCCGGTAATTTTAATCCGGACTGGACTGCAGGATTTAAAAATAATTTCAAGTATAAAGATTTTTCACTAAGTTTCCTTGTTGATTTTAGAATTGGCGGAGAAGTTATTTCTTATACACAGGCAAGACAAGCCGGTTTAGGTGTAAGTGACGTAACTTTGGCAGGTAGAGAAGGCGGAATTGTTGTTGATGGTGTTGTTGCAAGCGGAGGAACTTATGTGCCAAATACGACAAGTATTACAGCAGAACAATACTGGACGGCAATTGGACAAAGAACACCGGTAGCAGAACCTTTTATTTATGATGCTACAAACATCAGATTAAGAGAACTTGTTTTTGGATATTCTTTACCAAAACGTTTCTTGCAGAATAGTGGGTTTGCCAATATTGACTTTTCAGTAGTAGGAAGAAATTTATTCTTTTTCCTTAACGAAGCGAAATTCTTTGATCCTGAAGCAGGAGCCGGTACAGGTAACTTGCAGGGTATCGAGTCTTTCAATATTCCTTCAACAAGAGAATATGGTGTAAATGTGAAGTTTGGATTTTAATTTAAAAAAGAGATAATATGAAAAATAATTATAAAATTAAGACAATTGGAGTTGTCATGTCGATGCTCTCTGTCTTTTCAAGCTGTACACAGGATTTTGATGAAATAAATACCAATAAAAATACCTTAACCGAAGATCAGCTGGATCAGACTCTTGCAGGTCCTGCATTTGCATCAGCCTTATATGCCGGTATACACAATGGTTCTTATTCTTCTCCGGGAGTTGATGACCAGGGTACATGGGGTATTGCAACAGGTATTTTGCCCTCAACATTTACACAATATTTAAGCTGTGGATATGGTACAGAAAGAAATGCATTTGTAAACGGTTATGAAGGACGCGGATGGTTAAGATTTTACACAGTAGCTGTACCGGCGTTAAACAATGCTATTAAAGCATCTCAGGGAAATGCCGACGCTCTTGCAGTATTGAAAATCTGGAAAGTATTCATGTACAATCAAATGACAGATGCTTATGGTCCGATTCCTTACACAGAAGCCGGAAATAATAAAGAAAAAGTACCTTACGATAGTGTTGAATTTATTTATACTGACTTTTTTAAATTGTTAGACGAAGCAAATGCTACACTTAATGCTACTTCTGCAACAACTGTAGGTACACTTCAGCCTAATGACAGAATATATGCAGGAAATGTACAAAACTGGAAAAGATTTGGAAACAGTCTTAGATTGCGTTTGGCATTAAGAATTTCTGATGTTGATGCTGCAAAAGGAAAAGCTCAGGCAGAAGCTGCAGTTGCAGCGGGGGTTATAGAAACTAATGAACAAAGTGCTACTTTTAAAGTTAGTAATATCACACCAAACAACATGAATATGATTGTAAACGCCTGGGGATACTATATGACAGCGTCTATGGAAAGTCTTCTTGTGGGATACGATGATCCAAGATTGGCAAAATGGTTTTCTCCTATTGATACAGGTGTTTATCAGGGTAGACCGGTTGGAGCTTTACAAGGTCAGTTTGGAACTACTAAATTCTCTATGTTTAATAATGACGTATTAGGAAGTGGTGCTAACGGAAGTCTTAGCGAAACTAAAAATATTGAAGTATTCATGGCTTCTGAAAATTATTTAAGCAGAGCCGAAGGTGCTTTGAACGGATGGAATATGGGTGGTACTGCAAAAAGTCTTTATGAGCAGGGTATTACATTATCATTGAGACAATGGGGAATAACTGATGCAAATACAATTGCTGATTATATCTCAGGGACATCTGCACCAAGTATACCAAATGTGGCAACTGCTTATCCAACATTGGGATTACAAAACGTTCCTGTTACACTTCCTGTAGCATGGGATGCTTCTGTTGCCAATCAGCGTACACAAATTGCAGTTCAGAAATATTTAGCAATATTCCCTGAATCCTGGGAAGCATGGGCTGATTTACGCAGAAGTGATGCTAAAGTAATCTATCCGATACTTAATACAGACAATGTTGAAGCCGGAGTAGGTAAAAGCTTAATGAAACGTGTAATCTTTGTTACAAATGAATACTCATCAAACAGAGAAGCGGTTACAGATGCAATCACAAAACTTGGAGGTCCTGATTCAGGAGGTACAAAACTTTGGTGGGATACAAAATAATAGTTTAAGTAAAGTTTAGTTTAAGGGATTCGTTACTTAGAAATGCAAAAGGAGAGGTAACTCTCCTTTTGCTGTTTATGACTAATGGTTAAAACCTAAAAAGCAGGGTCTAAAGAAGAAAAAATTTCAATAGAAATAATTCCTGCTTTTTTTCTTAACCATATTCACGAATTATTAAGATAACAGCGAATCATAATACAAAAAAATAATTATGGACAATAGTAAAACAACAGCTGCATCTAACCACAAAACCACATTAATACCTATTATAATTATAGCAAGCCTGTTTTTTATTTTTGGATTCGTAACCTGGATTAATGGCGCCCTGATCCCGTTTATGAAAACCATAAACGAATTAACTTCGGCACAGTCCCTATTAGTCGCATCGGCATCCTACATTTCGTTTGTAGTTATGGCTTTGCCTGCCTCTTACATCTTAACAAAGATTGGATATAAAAAAGGAATGTCCCTGGGATTATTCATAATGGGGCTGGGTGCTTTGGTTTTTATACCAGCCGCAGAAGCAAGGACGTATTGGATGTTTTTGACAGGAATCTTTATTCAGGGAACCGGAATGACATTGCTGCAGACAGCATCAAATCCTTACATCACGATTCTGGGACCCATTGATAGTGCTGCGAAGCGGATTTCGATTATGGGTATTTGTAATAAGATTGCAGGTGCTTTAGGCTCCCTTATTTTCGGAAGCCTTTTATTATCCGGAATAGATGAAATTCAGGAAAAACTTGCGGTTGTATCCGCAACAGAAAAGGCAAAACTATTAGATACCATGGCAGACAGTGTTGTTGCACCTTATATTACGATGGCAATTGTTTTATTTGTTTTGGGAATACTAATACGAAAAGCCCCTTTGCCAGATGTGGAAGCAGAACCTGTCGAAGAAGCAAAAGACGGCAAAACAACAAAAACAAGTATCTTTCAGTTTCCGCATTTATGGCTGGGCGTTCTGACGCTTTTTATGTACGTGGGAGTTGAGGTAATTGCAGGAGATACCATCATAGCGTATGGAATCTCACTGGGTTTTCCTGCCGGAGATGCCAAGTTTTTCACCACTTTTACACTATTGGCAATGGTAGCCACTTATGCGCTCGGAGCTTTTTTAATTCCAAAATATATCAGTCAGACAACAGCATTAAAAACAAGTGCCATTTTAGGGATTGTATTTTCATTTTGCATTGTATTTACTTCAGGCTTTATCTCAATTTTGTTTGTAGCAGCTTTAGGAATAGCAAATGCTTTAATCTGGCCTGCAATCTGGCCACTGTCACTAAAAGGATTGGGTAAGTTTACAAAGACCGCTTCGGCATTGTTGATTATGGCAATTTCGGGCGGAGCAGTAATTCCTCCGTTATATGGAAAATTTGTAGACCTTAATAAAGCACATATGTTAGCCACTGGCTTGACCGAAAAAGCAGCAACTGCAAACGCCGCAACAGAAGGATACTGGATTATATTACCGTGTTATATCCTGATTTTGTATTACGCCCTTTTTGGACATACATTAGGCTTGAATAAAAAATAATGAAGTAGAATGTAAAAAATGTAAAATGATCTTAAAATTGAAACATACAGTGATTTTATTTCTTGTCCTTTGTATTTCCTGTACTTCGGTACCAAAGAAAAATCCGCAGGCAGTAAACAGGACTCAAAGTTATATCGCAGACGAACCAATCACCACTAACAGCCATGCCGCAACACTTGTCGAAATTAAGCCAAATCAGATTATGGCAGCATGGTTTGGTGGAAAATACGAAGGAGCCAAAGACGTAGGGATTTATTATTCTGTTTACAAAGATAAAAAATGGTTAGCACCACTAAATCTTATTCAACCCGCCATTATCAAAGGTGACACCTTACCATGCTGGAATCCGGTATTGTTCAAAAGCAAAAGCGAAACCCTGTATTTGTTTTATAAAGTCGGAAAAAATCCAAGAGAATGGTTTGGCGCTATGATAATTTCAAAAGATAATGGAGATACGTGGAGCACTCCCAAATACCTGCCGGAAGGAATCCTGGGGCCAATCAAAAATAAACCTGTAGAGGCAATCCCCGGCGTTATTTTATGCGGAAGCAGCACAGAAAGTACAGAAAATAACCAATGGAGAGTACATGTAGAAACCTACACAGAAGCAACCGACAGCTGGGTGAAAATTCCTGTAGCAGACCCAAAGCAGTTTGATGTGATTCAGCCCACATTTTTGATTCATTCTGATAATGTCGTCCAGATGTTGTCCCGAAGCAAGCACAATAAGATCATTACAAGCTGGTCCAAAAACGATGGTAAAAACTGGGGCCAGACCGATAGCATAAACGTTGTAAATTCAAACTCAGGAATTGATGCTTTGACTTTATCCAAAAAAAACTTTTTACTGGTCAATAATCCACTGCCGCAAGGCAAAGACTGGTTCAACGGACGGAATGTTCTGGATGTGGAATACTCTGCAGACGGAATGGTATGGAAAAAACTTTTCGATCTCGAAAACCAAAAGGAAGGAGAATTCAGTTATCCGGCCATTATACAGACATCAGATAAAAAAATCCATGTTTTGTATACTTACAACAGGAAATATATTAAACATGTCGCATTTGATTTAAATTGAACCCGTTGGGTGCAATTGTATTTTTAAAATGCAGCGTGTATAATTTAGAACACT
>JBDTNT010000406.1:0-5349 GCA_039933615.1 Flavobacterium sp.
ACAACCATTTTAAAACTTAAGTCGTCTATGCTAATAGAAGACTATTCCAATAACAAATCAGATTGCTTATTAATGAAAATTATTCAGTTACATCAAGAAGAAACCAAAATCATAAAGTTGGCTGTCGAAAATAACCGACAAGCACAACAGCAGATTTATAGTCGGTTTTCTTCAAAAATGCTGAGTGTCTGCAGGCAATATATAAAAGACAATCAGTTGGCGGAAGATGTAATGATTACGGCTTTTATGAAAGTGTTTACCAATTTAAACAGATTTGAACACAAAGGAAGTTTTGAAGGCTGGATCCGCCGGATTATGGTAAACGAGTGTATTTCATATTTGAGAGTTCAGAAAAAAGTAAAATTTGTTGAAGACGAAATTTATGTGGAAGAAAGCTTTAATGCAACCGACAGCCAATTTTCGATAGATCAGATTCAGTTTTTAATAGATGCTTTGCCTGATGGTTATAAAATGGTTTTCAATTTATATGCTATCGAAGGTTACAAACACAATGAGATTGCAAAGATGTTAGGGATTAATGAAGGAACATCAAAATCACAATTATCGCACGCCAGAAAGATGCTGCAAACACAAATTAATACATTAAAAAAACAAGATAATGGAACCGAATAATTTTGAAAAGGATTTCCGTGAAAAACTAAACCAACGCAAGATTGAACCAAGTGACAAAGCCTGGGACCGATTAGACGCGATGCTGAGTGTTGCCGAAGAAAAGAAACCGGCAGTTAAACTCCGGTCACTTAAAGCTTCAAAAAACAAATGGTTATACCTCGCGGCAAGTATTGTTGGGTTTTTGTTGGTTGGGACTTTCTTTTTCAATCAGAAAAAAGTTGTGGAAAATCCTAAAAGCGAAGTTGTTGTAGAAGAGACTATTCAAAAAGATTCAGTTGTAAAGCCAGGTTTAAAGGTAAGAGATGCTGTTAAACAAGGAATTGCAATCTCGGAAAAAGAAGCAATTCAGCACTCCGGAAATTCAAAAAAAGAAGAAAAAATTTCAAATCAAAAAATAAATCAAACGATTAGAAAAGCAACAAATCCAATAGCGGAGTCTTCAGTCATCAATCAAAAAAATCAACAATCACCAGTAAGCAATAATCAAATTATTGTCCCTGAAATGCCTAAAAACGAAACAGCAGATCAGTTATTAAACACAGCAGAAAAAACTGTTGTTGCAGAAAACTCAGCTAAGCCAAAAGCCAAAATTAAAATCAATGCCAGCGATTTATTGAATCAGGTCGATGGCGAATTGGAGCTTTCTTTTAGAGAAAAAATGATTACCAAAGTCAATAAGAATTACCAATCGGTAAAAGTGGCTTTGGGAAATCGGAACAAGCAGGAATAAAATAAAAATCATCAATCAATCAAAAATCAATTTTAAAAAATCATCATGAAAAATTTTACCATTTATCTCGTAATTCTGGTTTTCTTATTTGTAAGTAAGGTACTGGGACAGGAAACTTTTGAATCTAGAGCAAAGCAAATTGCCAATAAAATAGAGAAAGTTACCAAAGAAGAAAAACAAGCTTTAAAAGAAGAAATTGAGGCTGTAAATGTTCAGTTGTCAGAAGGCAAAATAACACAGGAACAAGCTGACAAACGTAAAAAAGAACTGGCAGAAGCCAGAGCAGTCATTATAGAAGAAAAAGTGACTTTGGCTCAAAATGAACTCAACGATTTAGTACAGCAAAAAGTCGATGGAAAAATCAGAGAGCAGGATTCAACTAAAAAATACAGGATTAGTTTTGATCGTAAAATACATAGAAATGACTCTACCTACAGTGAAAAAAGAACAACAACACAATTTGTTTTTGCAATGGGTTTAAACAATACAATGGCTGACGGAAAGCTTCAGGATTCCAATTACAGTTTTATAGGTTCACATTTTTATGAATGGGGTTTTACTTATAATTCAAGACTGATGAAAAACGATAATTTACTACATGCCAAGTACGGTCTGTCGGTAATGTACAATAACATTCGCCCAACAGAGAATCGCAGTTTTGTGGTAGACGGAAATCAGACTAATTTGGAAATTAACGCGGTAAATATGGATGAATCCCGTTTTAGAAATGTTTACATCGTTTTGCCGGTACATTTGGAATTTGATTTTACGAAACCAAAAGTAAGTGACGGAAAAACGTATTTCAGAACCCATAAAAGTTTTCGTTTCGGTGTTGGGGGTTATGCCGGAATCAATGTAAAATCAAAACAGATCCTAAAATTCGAAGAGGAAGATTTAAAATATAAGACCACTATAAAAGGAGATTACAACGTAAATAATTTCATTTACGGGTTAAGTTCTTATATTGGATACCGAGACATAAGTTTGTATTTAAAATATGATCTGAATCCTTTATTTCAGGATAATCTGATCAAAGAAAACAATATTTCATTAGGATTAAGATTTGATTTGAATTAAGTATTGCAGTTGAGTTTAATTAGTATGAAGTGCTTCGGAAGAGGCACTTTTTTTGTTTCAAAAAAATCAAATTTCAGGAAGGATTTGTTTACTTTTACAGGCTCTCAACTTTAAAAATATTTTACGTTTTGATTTCACAAAATACAATTGATACTGTTTTTGAAACTGCTCGTGTAGAGGAGGTTATTGGTGATTTTGTCAATTTAAAACGAGCCGGAAGTAATTTCAAAGGGCTCAGTCCGTTCTCAGATGAACGTTCGCCGTCATTCATGGTATCGCCTGCAAAAGGAATCTGGAAAGATTTTAGTACAGGAAAAGGAGGAAATTCTGTTAAGTTCCTGATGGAGCACTCACAGTTTACCTATCCGGAAGCCATTCGCTATCTGGCCAGAAAATACAATATTGAGATTGAAGAAACGGAACAAACGGATGCTGAAAAAGCCATGACGGATGTTCGCGAAAGTATGTATTTGGTGTCAGAATTTGCAAAAGAATATTTTCACAGAACACTTTTAAATTCAGAAGAAGGAAAAGCAATCGGACTTTCGTATTTTAAAGAAAGAGGTTTTACGAATGAAACCATCAAAAAGTTTGGTTTAGGATATTCGCCTGAAACGTGGGATGCTCTGACCAAAGAAGCTTTGGGTAAAGGATATAAACTGGAATTTCTGGAAAGTACAGGTTTAACAATTCCCAGGGATGACCGACCTTTTGACCGTTTTAAAGGCCGTGTAATGTTTCCTATCGAGAGTATGTCGGGACGTATTTTAGGTTTTGGAGGACGTATTTTAACGAATGATAAAAAAGCAGCGAAATATTTAAACTCTCCGGAAAGTGATATTTACCATAAAAGTAAAGTACTTTACGGAATTTTCCAGGCCAAACAGTCCATAGCCAAACTAAACAATTGTTATTTGGTTGAAGGTTATACAGACGTAATCCAGTTCAATCAGGCTGGAATTGAAAATGTTGTCGCTTCTTCAGGAACGGCCTTGACGCCGGATCAGATTAGACTGGTCAATCGTCTGACTAAAAATATTACTGTTCTTTTTGATGGAGATGCGGCAGGATTGCGTGCGTCAATCCGCGGAATCGATTTGATTCTGGAGGAAGGAATGAATGTAAGGGTTTGTGCTTTTCCTGACGGAGAAGACCCGGATAGTTTTGCAAGGAAAAATTCTCATACTGATTTAGTAGCCTATTTAGAAGAAAACAGCAAAGATTTTATACAGTTCAAAGCTTCTCTTTTAATGAAAGATGCCAAAAACGACCCGATAAAAAAAGCTGATTTAATTCGGGATATGGTGAATAGTATTTCTAAAATCCCGGATCGTATCCAACGTGAAATCTATACTCAGGAATGTGCCCGCATAATGGATATTTCGGAGCAGGTTCTTGTGAGCACTTTAGCGCAACTAACACAAAAAGATATTGTAGAAGTCGGTAAAAAACAAAAACAGGAACAAAAAGCTTTTGAGGTTTTTAAAAATGAAAACCCGGAAGAACCAACCGAAAAAGTTGATATTTTATACCGTTTAGAACGAAAAGTGATTGAGATTCTTTTGCTTTATGGAGATAAAACGGAAGAATTTGAAGATGTACATTTAAAAAGCAATGAGGAAGGAGAAATTGAAATGGTTTCTGAAAAGAAACAATATAAAGTTTTCCAGCGAATCTATCTGAGTTTGCAGGAAGACGAAGTTGAACTTTCGAATGAATTATTCCGTAATATTTTTACAGATCTGATTAATTTTTTCAACCAAAGTGAAAAGTTTAGTCTGGAGCAATACTTAATGCGGTTACAGCCTGAATTTGCACAGGAAGTAACAGATATATTAATGGAAGATGAAAAAGTATCGCTGCACAACTGGGAGGGACAGAATATTTTCGCAAAAGACAAACAGGCAGGGATTGCACAATATGTTACCGAAACAATTATGTCTATGCGCTGGTACCTTGTTGATCTGATTATTGAAGAATTAAAAAGCTCTATACAACCTGATAATTCAGATAATACAGAGCTTTTGTCTATGGTCGTTGATTACTCGAAGCTAGTTAATGCGTTTTCGAAAAAACTAGGAAGAGTAATGTCGCGATACCATTAAATAATTTCTAAAGTCTTAGCTTTGTTAACTAAGTCAACTAAATTAGTAACATTTAATTTAGTCAATAATCTTAGTTTGTAAGTACTGATCGTTTTTTCGTTCAGATTTAAGATTTTAGAGATTTCATTGTTTTTTTTACCATCACTTAAGTAGCGTAAAACTTCAATTTCACGATTCGAAAGTTTTCTGTAAAGTCGTTCGCTCTTGCTTTGTTTAGCAATAAGGGCCATGTTTTTACGAACAGTTTCATTGATAATAATTTTTCCTTCATGTACTTTAATAATAGAAAGACCTAATGTTTCAAGTTTTTCTGTTTTGTGTACATACCCGGCTACTCCTGCTTTAATTGCATTTGGAGCATACATTTGTTCAGCTAAGTCGCTAAAAATCACAATTTTTGTCTTGGGGAAGTTTTTCAGGATAGATTTTACTTCAAAGATGCTCGAAAGACCTTCTAACTCTAAGTCTAGAATTAGGATGTCAATCTCCTTCGTCTGAAGAATATCTCTAACCATTGAAAAATTGCCCACATTGGCAACAATTGAAATTTGATCGTGGTCTTTAAAATAAGACTTAACGCCAAAGTGCGTCACAGGATGATTGTCTGCTAGACATACTTTAATCATAATTTTACCTTTTTAGAATTGTTCATGTTTTTTGGAACGGTAAAATTAATAAATAAATTCTGTAATTAATTACACACAAATGTTAAAAAGTTTTATTTTAACGTTTTGGGTATTAAACAAACAGGAATTGCATCCATTTTATGCTTGTTGCTGGTGTTTAAACGTTTATAAATTTCAA
>JBDTNT010000407.1:0-3185 GCA_039933615.1 Flavobacterium sp.
AAAATGGAGATAAAATAGGCATTAGCTTATTGCGTACTATCGAGATGGTCGCTACAATATTTGCCTGTTTCAAACTGGGAGCAGCTTATATTCCTCTTGATCCTGTTTATTCATCGGTTAGATTAAGCCAGATTGTGAGTGATGCACAGCCCAAATATATAGTGACTTTGTCTTCTTTAAAAGAATTGTATTTAAAGGAGTTATCCGCAGATTTTGTCTATCTGGATAAAATTAAATTTACAAAAACCGACCGTAAAATCGTAACAAATTGTCTCGATGAGAATACGGCTTATATCATTTTTACATCCGGAACAACCGGAAAACCTAAGGGAATTGAAGTAAGTCACGCCAATTTGAATAATTTATTAAAAGGACTGGATATTTCTTTTGAAACGGAATCCAAACAAATTTGGCTGGCACAAACCAGTATGAATTTTGACATCTCGGTTTTAGAACTTATCTGGACTATTTCCAGAGGGCATAAAATTGTACTACAGCAATCAAATCCTTTTAAATTATTAGCACCGGATAAAATTGCTCCCGCAAAAAGTATCGATTTCAGCATTATGTTTTTTGGTGCTGATAAGGAAGATAATAATCAGAAATATGATTTATTATTAGAGACAGCAAAATATGCCGATGAGAATAATTTTACGGCAATCTGGACACCGGAACGTCATTTTAGCGAATTTGGAGGAGCATTCCCAAACCCATCTGTTTTAAGTGCTGCTTTATCGGTTTTAACCAAAAATATAGGGATTCGTTCGGGTAGTGTTGTACTTCCTTTACATGATCCCATTCGCGTGGCCGAGGAGTGGGCAATCATTGATAACTTAAGTCATGGACGTGCCGGAATTAGTATTGCTTCAGGTTGGCATCCAAATGATTTTGTTTTTTCACATTCAAATTATAATGATCGTCATGCTGAAATGCGCGAAAAAATAACCGAGCTTAAAAAACTTTGGAAAGGAACACCGATTACCAGAAAAAACGGAATAGATCAGGATTTTGAAATAAAAATCAGACCTGTGCCAATACAACAAGAATTACCACTCTGGATTACTGCTGCAGGCAGTCCTGAAACTTTTAAATATGCCGGAGAAATTGGAGCCAATGTTCTTACGCACATGCTGGGGCAATCATTAGATAAATTGGCCGAAAACATAGCAGTTTATCATCAGGCATTACGTGATAATGGTTTTAATATAGAAGATAAAAAAGTCTCTTTAATGCTTCATACTTATATTGATGAAGTACAGGAAACGGCACTGGAATTAAGCGAAAAGCCTTTCAAAGATTACCTAAGATCTTCCATGAAACTAATGGAGCCTCTGGCCAAAGAGTCAGGATTGGATATTGATACACAAAGTGACGAAATTATTGAGATTGCCTATAGAAAATTCAGCAAAGAAAATACGCTGATAGGCAGTGTTGAATCTTGCCAGAAAATGCTGCAAAGTATTCAGGAGATTGGAGTTACTGAAGTGGCTTGTCTGGTTGATTTTGGAGTTGAAAGTGAAAAAGTATTACGCGGACTTGAAAAAATAGCCGAAGCTAAAGCTTTATATCACAAACAAATTGAGTTTAGGGATTTACTAAATGTAGAGAATCAAAAGAACGAATTAGAACTTATTGATACCTATAAAATCACCAACGTTCAGATGACACCATCACAATCTAAGCTGGTTGTGGATTTATATAATCAGGATAAATCCAGAAACATATCTTCAGTACAACACTGGATGATAGGTGGAGAACCATTAAACGAAAGTTTACTGGAAGGACTTAGCGCTATTACCAGTTCTAAATTATACAATATGTACGGACCAACTGAAACTACGGTTTGGTCGGCATGGAGAGAAATTAACAAAAAGGATTTCAAAATTGGTAAACCTATCCTGAACACGAATTTGCTGTTATTAAATGAGTTTGAACAACAGGTTCCGTTAGGAGTGATTGGAGAGCTTCATATAGGCGGATTAGGCGTTGCAAAAGGATATCATAATAATACTGAACTTACTAATAAAAGTTTTAAAAATATCAATAACGCCTATTTTGGTAATAGCAGGTTTTATAAAACCGGAGATTTGATGAGGTTAAATGCTGACGGTTCATTTGAGTACATTGGCAGAAAAGACAATCAGGTTAAAATCAACGGATATAGAGTAGAACCGGAAGAAATAGAGAAAACAATTGTTAACATTCCCGGAATCAAAAACTGCAAGGTTGTATCAATTACCAATGACAATAGCACACATTTGTCTGCCTATATTGTCAAAGAAGATATTGTTTTCGGGAATTATAAAGAACTCCCTCTTCAGGAGCAGGCAAAAGCTTTTTATTTTCCTGACGGAAGTGTTATTTATCATCAGTCAGATCGTCAATTGGCCATGTTGTATAAAGAAATATTTCAGGACGGAATCTATTTCAAACACAATATAACAGTTCCGGAAAATGGAGTAGTGATCGATGCTGGGGCAAATATTGGCTCTTTTAGTATCGATGTCAATCAAAGACAGCCAAGTGCCACAATCATTGCTTTTGAACCGATACCTCAAATTTTTTCAGGATTAAAACAAAACTTCGAACATCGCCAGATAAAAGGGCGCATTTTAAATTATGGTGTTTCCAATAAAAAAGAAAATGCCACTTTTTACTATTATCCTGAAATGTCCGGAATGTCGGGCAGATTTGCAGAAAAAGGAACCATCGTAGACGCCGTCAAAAATTATATCAAACATGATAATTCGATATTATCAGAAAGCGCAAACCACTCAGATGATGATATTATTATCAAGTCTTTTTATGAAAACGTAGAAAGCGATGACGAAACATACGGAGAACTGAAAGACTATTTAACTGCATTATACGAAGCAAAAGAAGTAGAGTGCCAGCTTACCACCATATCTGATATTATAGACGAATTAAATATCCCATTTATAGACCTGCTTAAAGTAGATGTGGAAAAAAGCGAATGTCTGGTTTTAGAAGGTATCCGCGACGAACATTGGTCAAGAATTCATCAGTTGGCACTTGAAGTTGACGGAGATCCAAACCTGAACATAATATTAAATCTGCTTGGTGAAAAAGGTTATGACATTCATGTCGAAGAATTAGCCATTACAGATTCTGACACACCACAAGATGACAATACTTATATGTTATATGCTATAAATCATAAGTAT
>JBDTNT010000408.1:0-14453 GCA_039933615.1 Flavobacterium sp.
ATAAAAAAACTAATTATAGTAAAAACTAATGTATATTTTAATTTCATCTGGCTCTTCATTATTTTTTAGCGGTTACAGCAGGTGTCGTAGCAGTACTACAGGAAACCACCTGTTTTTTTATAATTGCTTTTTTACTCGGTGCTATTTTTAAACTTTTTCTTCCGGTGTGGGATTGTTTGTCAGAAACAGAAACATCATTTACTTTCAGTTGTGCCTGGAAGTCAAAATGGGAAGCATTTCCACAGTTGGATAAATCATAATCCTCAAAACCATCAGAAGCGAGTTCGGTGTACTTGGTGTTTGAAGCTACAGCAACCGGAAAACGATTGTTATACCCATACAAAGCCGAAGAATAACGTTTTAAGGCATCCTTGTTCTCTACTTCCTGTCCGGCAGGGCTGTACTGCGTTACTTCCGAAGCAAATGTCCATCGGTCATAATTAGCTGCCGTTTTACCCCAGGTTTTTTTAGTTGTATCAAATACATAGAATGGGAAGAAATCATTGAAAAATCCTGTTTTACGTGGAGTCGGATCAACCGTATAATTTCTACCGGTTAGGTACGCATACGATTTATTGGCTCTCCAGTTTCCTAAAATGTTATACAGGTACGGATTGTAGGATCTTTTTGCGATATCATCTTCCTCAGCCGTATTGTTTTCTTTCTCGTATTCAAATGTCAGTTCACCATTTGCAAACGTCATTTTTGGTAAATCACACTCACACTGAGAAGGCCATTTGTCATTATATTGTACTGCAGAAGCATTGACGATTCTGTTAACAGCAGTCGTAGACATATAAGGATTTTGTCCAATGTTTTCTTTTACTTTTACGATGGTATTATTGGCATCATAATCGTATAACGGATTCGTCATTGAAGTCACACTTGCCATAGTAGCCATTTGCATGTTTCTGTATCCGGAACGGATTACTTTCATTTTGGCCGTATTGATTACGTCTGGCTTGATCAGCAATCCTTTGTCATCAATCAGTTTGAAATTACTGTCGGTTACATGAACCGCCCAGGCTTTCATCAGTGTTTTGGTTTTGTTGTCAGGTGCTAAACCGGTTAACCATAATTCATCACCATCGATCAGATAATCAGATTCAAGGTGCGTTCCATTCAATTGATATTTACCACCTGTTGCCGTTATATCCCATTCCAGTCCAATGTTTTTGGAAGCCTGACTCATTCCGGCATACGCCCAATAAGCAGGGAAATTAAGACTGAAATATTTGTCATTATATTCATTGACCGTTTCAGTCAGTAACAAATCTCCCGTTTCTGCATCCCAGGCCAGGTTTTTTGTCGATACTTTTGAACCAAGGTCGTACGCTATTTTTTCTGAAAGAAGTGCCGTCGTGTGAATTACTTTAGTCGTTACTGCTGTCCTTATTATACTTTCGTGTTTCGAGTAACTTGGCAACGGAACCGCTACAATAACTAAAACCAAAAACAATGGAAGACCCGCAGTATTAAAATGAACACCCGCAGTTTCGGTAACCGATTTGCTTTCTCTGAAGTCATTGATGACGTCATAATCAACACCAACTAATTTATCGTTGATCACTCCTTTTGAATCAATGGTCTGAACCGTATTGTCCAGTTTTCCGAGACTGTTGCGGCGTGTTTTGCTGGTAGGCAGCGTCTTGTATTTGTAGTCAACTCCTGAGATAAAATCGGTCTGACCTTCTCCGTATACCCGTTGGTTTTTCATTTTACCATCCATATCATTGGTATGAACAGCAAATCCCTGTGACAAGGTAATGTGATCTTTCACACTCAGGTTAAGGATGCTCGCCAATGCTGATGATTTATCATAATTGGAAGATAAAGTCGTACGGTCCGTAATGGTTGGATAATCTTTAGACGTGAAAAATTCTGTTACTACAGATCCTGTAGCGTGTTTTTTTACGATACTTGTAATTTCATTAGACGCATTTTGTTTGTCTCTTGGCAGATTGGTAACGGTTACTCTGCTGTACGTTATTTTTGGGGAAGGAAAGAAAGATTCACCAAAAGGTTCTTCAACATAATTACTGCTGTCAGGTCCCAGTAATAGTTCTCTTTTCTTTTCGTCGTAAAATGGTTTCACAAACGGGTTTTCTTTACAACCTAACGGTTCGTAAGTAGCCACTCCTGAAGATTTTCCGTTTTCAGTATCGTAAGAATAAATCTGACCATACGATTGTTGGTAGATTTTATTGTCTGTATTGTTGGTCATGACATTCCACTGGTCATTGATCCTGATGTCATGTACTCTGCTGCCGCCGCCAATTTTTCTGGATTCAGGCTGAAACAAACGGATCCATGATTTATCGGTTACGAATTTTGATGCAATTCCGTTTTGCTGCAATTTTGCATTTGGACTTTTGAAAATATCAAGAAGGGTTGGTATATACCCGATAAGTTCCATTACGATACTTTTCAGGTCCGTGGTGTCTTCTTCATTATCCATGCTGTATACCAATCGGTTTAGATGCTGTCTTCCAAAATTCCATCCCGCTTTTTGAATTGGATTTACTTCAGAGTTTGCATTAAAACCATCTCCTTTTCCAACATAGTCAACAGGAATAGCTACATATTGTTTTCCGTTTACTTCCAGAAAACCATAATCTGTGTCAGCTGATTTTTTCGAAATATTAACGTAGCCCGTAACATAATCGTACTTATCCGTTCCGTCAATTCCCGGTAGTGGGTTCGGATTGACCATGTTTAATAAGAATCTGAAATAAAGGGGATTGGATGCCTCTCCGACATTTCTAATGTACTTGTCGTAAAAAATCTTAGGGATTTGCGAATCATTAATAGACAATTTATCATCTATTTTATGATCTAATTCCACATAAATACATTCGCCAAGATTTCTCTTTTCAATAGTATTAGAAATGTTTGAGGCGGTAAGTCCTGTTTTAGGGCCGCTTCCTACTACCTTGAACATTTGCATTACGTCTTTGTTTTGTACCGAACTGTAATCATCAGACTCATACTTTAATTCCATTTCACCACCGGATGGTAAGTGAATGGATTTTAAAAGCCATGCAGCAGCATATTCGTCTGCAGTCGCTCTATTGCTTTGATCCACAAACGGATATTCTGCATTAGACAGATTAGAGATTGTTGCCGGACCCAGTTTGTCTTTTGGAAGTTTATAATTTCCCCATACGTCATAAGCCTTCATGTCGTATTTTGGATTAAAACCATAGGTAAAAATGTATGGAGTAAATTTCCCCATATTAGAATTTTTATAGGTAAAGTAAACTTTACTTAGCGTTAGTTTACCTTCTTTGGTGATACTGTTGTCAATACCCGGACACAAACTGTAGTTGTATTCAAAATTAGCTTCCTTTATTGGCGTCGCTTTATCACCATCGGCTAAATATTCCGGTTTGGAGTATAATGAGATTTTATCTAATTTGTACATTTTAGCTTTATCGCTCAGGCCACCATTTTCACCCTCTACGCCATATGCATCATTTCTCACAGAAAGATGAAAAATAGCAACGTGCGTTTTGGTTACAATTTTTTTAATGTAAATAAGTTCTTTTTCCCCATATTGATAATTCCCTTTATTGTCCTTTCTGCTGGAACGTAAACCTTCATCGTAATTGGCTTGATTTTTCAGGAATGGGATTCTCCATTTGTATAAATTGTCTGCGTCCGGAGTTTTGTTTTCGTACTCAAATTTGGTGTAGTTTCCTAAATCGTCATCTGTCGGACCGTCATTTTTTAAATCCTGATAGTCCGGTGACAATACCGAAGTTAACAGGTAGGAATGCGCATAAGCTGGAGTAGTTACTCTGTTGAAGTACTGATCTCCGTCTTTTTTGTTTTTCGCAGAATTATCAACCCCTGGATTGTATTCTACCAGGTTGGTGTCAAATTTAACTTTTTCGTTAGGGTTACTTGTGTTACTAACATCAAATGTTACTTCTTTTTTAGTTACGTTATAAGCCGCTTTACCATAAATATAACGTTCACCGCCTTCTTTAGTAATTCTTACCTCGGCAGTATGATGATCTCTGGCATATTCGCTGGCCTGATTTTTTGAACCAAATCTTTTAGCTTCCAGTTTGGTTAGCTTTTGTATCGACTGATTTCTGGACAAACGGGAAGATTCTCTTTTAAGAATTCCTGTATTGGCAATATCACCAGTGTTTTTAGAGTAGTTTAGATTGGTACGTCTTGAAAATTTACCACCACTTAATCCTAATTTTATCGCATCGTAGCCTCCCATTTGGGTGCTGAATAAATCTAACTCTTTGTCTACGTGGGCACCACCAATATTTTTGAAAAATACTTTTTCGTAATCAGGTCTGTTTCCGTCTTTTTTCTCTTTAAATCGGCTCAAAGCAGGATTTAATGTTTTCCATACTGCCGAGCTGCTATTTCCTCTTGTAGCCGTAGCATCAAAACCCCAGTGAAAACCTCCACCTGCACCGAACTCCAAACCAAGGGTTCCTCCGGCACTGTCGTCATTGGTTTCATTATCATACACATAACCTACCTGTGATTTGTAAGGACGGTACATTCCGGATATACCCTGTCCCTGAATGTTGTAGATATCGTAGGTATTGTTGGTGATCGGTAATGAAGTTGTGTTTTTATTAAAAGTCCGGTCTTTTTCTCTGTTAAAATCTAAAATGTCCGAAGTAGCGGCATTATAGGTGTTTTCGTAACCGTATGCTTTTTCTGTTTTGTATTTTTCTGAATTTTTGATTCCCTGACTGGTTCTGTATCCTGTAAATTTCATTCCGGGCTCAACGCCCCAGATTTCGCCTTCTAAATTAAAATTAAACATGAAATTAGTGGAAACCATTCCTACTCTTTTTGTTGGAGTGTAAGAAGCATCAATAAAAGAAATAGCACCTCCAGCGCCAAACGATGAATAACCTTGTTCGTAGTTCCCTTTTGCCGTCTTTATGATCCTCGCTTCGTTTCGCTTTCGGGTGGCTGACAGCGTCATGCCTTCAACTCCTTTTCGGCTATTGTAAGTAACACCAAGACTTCCGGTTAAAATGTTGTCTTGTGTTGTATTGTTTTTGTCTTTATTGTCAAGAGTAATGCTTGGAGATACAGAAACGCCTTCAGAAGCAGAGGATTGCAAATCCATTCCGACTCTTAAGTTATCGGCAATCTGAACGCTCATACCACCACTTGCGGTAGCTCCGAATCCATCATAATTATTGTACTTAATCGCCATTCCAACGCTTGCTTTGGCTTCCTTAACACCAAAGGCTGCAAAAAATATATTATAGTTGGAACCTACGGTTACATTGGGCTTCATGCTGTTTTCATAGGTCATTTCATCCCCATTAAAATCATCGGGTAAACCACGCAGCTGTCTGGAAATCTGACCAACATTAAGATCCCAGCCTAAACCTACCCATGAAGCTTCCTGGTCCATTCCGACACCGGAATTATAGGCTAAGTTGATCGGGTATCCGCCAACATCCATAATAGGAATGTTATAATTGAAGTCTCCACTGGAGAGATCAACCATATCGGAAGTTCCGATAGGAGTAAATGCCTCAAATTCCGGTTGTGAAGGACCTCCGGTCAATGCGTAAATCTGCATCGGTTGAATTGTTTCCAAGAGAATCATCATCGCTAAATAAATAGCAAGAGTTTTTTTAAACTTATTAATTTTTGGCTGAATCATAAGGCTATTTGAGTATAGGTGTCTTTAAATTGAAATTTTAATGTTCCTTTTCTAAAAAGATAATCTTCGTAGATGAGCTGTATTTTTTCGTTGGGATCAATCCCGGAAAAAAACAGTAAAACTTTTTGGTAAGGTGCTATTTTGTAATTGCGTTCGTAAGTAACGCCCGAACAGGCAATGGTATCTTTTTTTGAAGTAACGACGTAAAAATCCTTGTCAAGTCCAAAAGACATATATTTTACAGCATCGGTATAGTCGATGCCGGTAAATTCTTTTTCAAGTAAATCTTTCTCTTCGTCCTGTTGAAAAGTAAATTCTATAACGCGTTCTCGTTTGTTTGCTTCATACAGAGAGTCAACCGGAATCAGATTTCCGGTTCCTAAATCTTTTAATAAGTAATATTGAATTGGGACTTCGGTTGCGATAAAACCTATGTCATCTACCTTCTGAGTATAAGCGCGGGATTTCCATCCTATTTTTTCTAAGTTAAAATAGCGATCGCGGATTTCTGAGTTTCGCGTATCTTCTTTCGTTTCCTTTTTGCAGGAAATACATAAAACAACAAAAAGAATACAAAACAACTTATTTAAGTCCTTCATATCTTTTGTTTATGTAAGTAAGTAGTTCTTTTGTTACTGTGATTTTATCATCGGCATATAAAACATTCGTTTTATTTTCGGAACCTAAGATTAATTGGTAGTTGTTCTCTTTGCAGAAATCTTCTGTGTAGCTGTGAATTCTTGACCAGATTTTTGTTGATTCACTCGATGCAAACGCTTGGTTAAATTGTTCGAGTTCTTCTTTTCCTTTAATGAACTGATTCATCAAGGTTTCTTTTTCAGACGCAGCAATTGATTTTGATTGTATTTTTGAGTATAAATTATCAAGAGCCGTTTTTCTTGTTATAAATTCTTTCTCTCCAATACGTTTTAATTCATTGGTCATTACAAAGCCATCAAATAATTCGCTGTTATTGACATAAACAATTTTTGTTTTAGAAATATATGCACTAATTATAATATAAAATATTAATGAGAAAATTAGTAAATAATTGAAAATGAGCAACAAACGGCTTTTATTTTTTATCACGGAAAGACTTGTTAATTTTTTGGTAAAAATATAATTTTATTTTTCTTAGCAAAGAAAATTCTCATTTTATTTTTGTTAAATCGTGAAATTTTTTAACTTTCTTGTGAGATTTGTTGTGTTTAATTCAAAAAATTAATAAAAAATGCTGAATTATTGTAACTTTTTACTTACGCCCTTTTCTGTAATACAATAATTATGAATTTGTTACGTAGTAGACCTGTTTTGCAATAAATAATTCAGTTTGACGTTATCAAAAATTTTAAGAAAATTATTTATGGTTTCGCCATGAAAAAAAACGGATTTTTTAAAAGTAGAGTCTTTTTATAAAGTTTTCTCTTTAATGTAAAGTGTATTTGAGATAAGCATTATGGCAACTTACATGTCTGCGGTTTATTGTAAAGGAAAATGAATTTTGGACAATATGAAGATCGGATTTATAAGGAGATTCGTCTTTCTAATCTGCTTTAAATAAAAAAAGCCATAATCCTGGATTACGGCTTTTAGTACTTGTCTATATATGAATATTGTATTTTATAATTTCGGGGTACTAATTCAGAAATATTTAAAAATGATACTTAATTCAAAAAACAGATACTTATATTTTTGAAGATTACGGATGTTCCGATTGTCTCTATTGTATTTATCAATTAAATGGAAGGAAAATCGTAATTATTTAAAGCTAAAATTATTTAATTTTACTTGCTGCTACGATTGTTTCTCTCCCGATTTTTTTGCAAAAGTACGAATACATGTTTTAATAAATTGTCAATTTTAGGTTAATTTTATAAATATTTTATAAAATTATACCATAAAATGATATTCAGATTACGCAATAATCATTTTGTGAAGTAAAAGACTCATAAATTCATATTGAAAATTAATCATTATTTGGAATATGTTTTTAAAATGACAAGAATTAATTGTATTTTTTATGATTTAGGCAAAACAGCAATATGTCGATTCATAATTGATTGAGGCAGAATAATTATAAATCCCTTTATTTTAAATATTCTGAATTCACCTTAAATAAAGACTTTCTGTAGTATTTTTATTGAAAATCGAAAATTTCTAATTTAGCCCCGATGGAAACGACATCCTTTTTCTTGCTTTTTTGGCAAGTAAAAGATATAGTGAACAGCGGGAGAGGTGATGTTGTAAAAACTGATTTTCTGCTCCCAATTTTTAAAACAAAAGGCTTAACCTTTTGATAATGTGAGTGAAAGATGAAAGCATTACTTTTAATTTAAAATTAAAGTTATGGAAGTTAATTGGACAATAATAGGGATAGTGGCTCTGGTTTTAATTATTTTAATCGTATTTATGATTATAAAGAATCAAAAGGAGAAAAAGAAATTGACGGAATTTTTAAATAATGATTTTAAGAAAACTGAAGAAGAAGAGCCTGATTTTGAAAGTACTGCAAACGAAAAATAGTTTGTAAATTCTAAAAGAAACTAAAAAAATAAACCCTTGTAAAACTAACTTTACAAGGGTTTTTAAATTTTGTGGAGAATACCGGATTCGAACCGGTCACCTCTTGCCTGCCAGGCAAGCACTCTAGCCAAATGAGCTAATCCCCCAAAACGTTAGCAAATAAAGTCAATTAATTAGAAAAAAACAAATTTCAAATCACATCGGGCGAAAATAGTTGCCAAAAATGTAACTTTACAATCAAATTTATTTTTATGAGTTCAGAATATCAGAAAGGATCTTTGCAGACTACTGTTCAAAATGCCGTTGCAACGGTACAATTTGGTCACCCGGCCAGTAACTCTTTTCCCAGAGAATTATTGAATCGTCTCACTGCCGAAATTAATTTGCTAAGCAGTAATGAAACAATCTCTGTGATTGTTTTGCAAAGTGAAGGAACTAAGGTCTTTTGTTCAGGTGCTTCTTTTGATGAACTTCTGGCAGTGGAAAATGAAGAACAGGGAAGGGAATTTTTCTCTGGTTTTGCCCTTCTGTTAAATGCCATGCGTAATTGCTCGAAAATTATTATTGGCCGTGTTCAGGGAAAAGCTGTCGGAGGTGGAGTAGGCATTATTGCTGCCTGCGATTATGCTTTGGCAACACCCGAAAGTGCAATAAAACTTTCTGAACTGGCAATTGGTATCGGGCCTTTTGTAATCGAACCCGCTGTTTCTCGTAAAATTGGAAAAATGGCGATGACGGAAATGACACTCGCAGCACACGAATGGAAGTCGGCAAACTGGGGATTACAAAACGGACTTTTTTCGGCCATTCATGAAGCTGCTGAACTTGATGCTGCGGTTGATGATTTTGCTCAGAAATTGAGTTCCTATAATCCGGAAGCTTTATTCGAAATGAAAAAAATCATTTGGGAAGGAACTGAAAACTGGGAATCATTACTTTTAGAGCGTGCAGCAATTACCGGGAAATTGGTGTTGTCTGACTTTACCAGAAATGCTCTGACACAGTTTAAAAAATAAATATTCAGGTTTTTTTAAATATACTAAAAGAGTATTTCGCTTGTAATAGAAGTGTTTGCTTCTTTTGTGATTTTAATTGCAGTTGTTTACTTTATAATAAGAGCGCTAAAAAAAGAGATGAAAACGGTTATTAATTTGTAAATTTGCAACCTAAAATTCAAATCGATGAGTAATATCAGAATTACAAAACAATTTAGTTTCGAAACCGGTCACGCTTTGTACGGTTACGACGGAAAATGTAAAAACGTTCACGGGCACAGTTATAAATTATCGGTAACGGTTATTGGTTCGCCAATCACAGATCGTTCCAATGTGAAATACGGAATGGTTATCGATTTTTCGGATCTGAAGAAAATTGTAAAAGAAGAAATCGTCGATCAGTTTGATCATGCGACTGTTTTTAATGAAACTACTCCTCATATCGAATTGGCAAATGAATTGAAAAATCGTGGACATCACGTAATTTTAGTAGATTATCAACCCACAAGTGAAAATATGGTTGTCGACTTTTCAGACAGAATCATTGCACGCCTGCCTGCCGGAATTTCACTTTTTTCACTAAAACTTCAGGAAACAGAATCTTCATTTGCAGAATGGTTTGCAAGTGATAATTTGTAAAAAGTTAAAAATTAAAAGTTTCGTGACAGTAACAAAAATATTGCATTTCACACATCACATTTTCACAATTAAATGAAAAAAGTATATTTTGCTTCTGATCAGCATTTTGGCGCTCCAACTCCAGAGTTGAGTCTTCCTCGTGAACAAAAATTTGTAGCTTGGTTAGACGTGGTAAAACACGATGCCGAAGCTATCTTTTTATTAGGTGATTTGTTTGATTTTTGGTTTGAATATAAAACGGTGGTGCCAAAAGGTTTTGTGCGTGTTTTAGGAAAACTGGCCGAAATCCGGGATAGCGGAATTCCAATATATTTTTTTGTTGGAAATCACGATTTATGGATGGAAGATTATTTTGAAACCGAACTGAATATTCCTGTTTATCATGATAATAAAGAGTTTACTTTTAACGGAAAAACGTTCTTAATCGGTCACGGAGACGGAAAAGGCCCCGGAGATAAAGGGTATAAAAGAATGAAAAAGGTCTTTACAAATCCTTTTTCAAAATGGCTCTTCCGCTGGCTGCATCCTGATATCGGGGTTCGTCTGGCGCAATATCTGTCAGTCAAAAACAAACTGATTTCGGGTGATGAAGATGTGAAATTTTTAGGAGAAGAAAACGAATGGCTGGTTTTGTACGCTAAACGTAAACTCGAAACCAAACATTATAATTACTTTGTTTTTGGTCATCGCCATCTGCCAATGATTATTCCGGTTGGGGAAAACTCCAATTATGCAAATCTAGGGGACTGGATTGGATACTTTACTTACGGTGTTTTTGATGGCGAAACTTTTGAGCTTCAAAAATTTGAAAAATAATTACTTTTTAGCCGCCGGATAAATTCCAATTTTGTGTGTTCTTAAGGAATAACTGGTAATGGGAGCATGATTTGATTGTTGAAAATGAATTGCTTTCGAATCCTGTTTTGGCATGTGACATTCGACACAATTATTTTCAAGCATTGATTTTGAAAGTGTTTTAACCGTTGCTGCTTTGTGTTTCGTTTCCTGATGACAGCTCATGCAGATTTTTGAATATGAAGCAAGGTTTTGTGAGGCATCCTGATGCGGATTATGACAGGACATACAATCCATAGCCTGACTTTTCTTAAAACATTTACTTTGGGAAAGTAACCCAAGCTGATTACCATGAACATCATAGCTGAGGGTGTCTCTTGATCCTGGAATTTCCCTGAAATATTCGGTAAGACTTTCTCCGGGTTTGAATTGGAATCGCGATTTTAGTTTCATTTTGTCATTTCCGGAATGACATAAGGCGCAGGCGTCTGTTTTTTGCTGTCTGTTTAGATTTTTGAAAGCGACAATGTCTTTAGCAATTTTTAAATCCGGAAACTTCAAATGTGTCTGAACATGTTTTTTAGCCGGACCATGGCAGCGCTCGCAATCTATTCCATAAAGCAATGTTTTTTTGCTCATAAAATCTTCAACTTCCATTGTCATGAAAGTAAGACTGTCTGAACTCGTCGTAATATACCTGCTTGCAATATTCGAACTATGACAGGCGAAGCATTCTTTATCTATTTTTCTCTCAAAGTTGGCAGCCGTAGCCGAATATCCCGGACTTGTTGCCCAGCTGTTTATAGATTTATAGTAGGAAATAGGTAATTCGTAAGTGTAATGATTTTTCCAGTAAGCGCTGGTTTGCGCATGTTTGATTCCGAAAAGAATCTCAAAAGGATAAGCTTCGATTTCTTTTCCGTTTTTGTATAAAACCTGGTAAAGTGTATCGTTGCGTTCCTCCATGACTAACTTTGTGTTTTTGTCATAGACGAAAGTATTTTTGCCATTTGTAAAATGACCCAGTATGTTTTCTTTAGTAGCCGGAGCCGAAGCTTTAAAATGTGAACTGTGAAAAGTAGATTCATATTGTGCCTGATGACATTGAATACAACTTTCAGAACCTGCATAATCGGTTCCGCGTGGATCAATGTATTCGTCAGATTTGTTGGTACAGCTGGTTAGTAAAACTGCTAAAACAACAAGGGCAAAAAGATACCTTAATTTTTTCATTAAGGTAAATATACTTTTTTTAGTTTAAATCCAAAATATATTTACAGAATGAAAAATTACTGTTAAATAATTTAGAATGTTTCTTAGTTTAAGCCAACGCCGTAAACATATTCTTCCAGTTCAATTTTGAATAAGGAACCTTCAACCAAATCTTTTATTGATTTTAATTCTTTCATTGAAACCGCTAAATCAATCTGCGAGCAAGGTGTTTTGAGTAAAAATTTATGACAGGAATTCTTTAATTCACAAGCTTCACAACAGGCATTTTCAATAAGGCTGTCTTCAATTAAATTACAAAAATGATTCAATTCCTGAACGGTAAAATAGAAACCTGTTTCTTTAAAAACCAACTGTACTTTTTCTGATATAACTTCTTTTCCGTCTTTCCAATAAAAAGCTATTCCAAAATTGTTATGATAAATCTGTTCAATTTCTCTCATCGTAAATCTTTTATTTCAACAAATATAAATATTATTTATATTAATTCTAAATAAAAAAATCATAAAATCAGATAAATTTAGTTAAGAATTTATGAACGATAATTTTATCTCAACCATTTTTCCAGAGTAGATAAAAACTCTTCCTGTTGATCGACAAATAAATAATGAGAACAGTTTTGTATGGAATTAAAATGATTTCTACCCGTTAAAGCTTTGATCCAGGTAATCTGATCTGAAGAAAAGATAGCATCATTCTGACCATAAATCGCATAAATAGGAATTCCATTGACCTTTATTTTCTGCAGGACAGGTTTATTGTCGATGTTTTTTTTCTTCTCATTTTTATAAAACAAAACAGGGGCATTTTTATTCCTGATATTGGTTTTATAAAAAATACCGGCTTCATAATCGTTGTATAATTTTTTTGAAGCAGCAGTCGGATTTGGCATTTTAAAATAATCATTTTCACCGGCCAGATCAAAACAGGCTTTTCGGTATTCGGCGGAGTTTTTATTTAGATTTTTCGCAGAAGCTATTTTTTGTAATTGTTTCGTATCGTGTTTTTCTAAAGCTGTCTTTTTTACAGATTTTAGAATGTGATCATACGTTTCCTGTTGTGAAATCAGTGCTCCGGCCAATACAAGAGCCTTTACTTTTTCAGGAAATTTTTCGGTGTAAAGAGCCGCTACCAAGCCTCCAAAACTATGACCGATAAGTGTAGCTTTCTTTAAATGATATTTTTTGTAAATCGTGTTTAAATCCTGAAAAGCTTCATTATAAGTGACTTTTGCTTTTGAATCTGGAGACCTTCCTTCGCCACGGCGGTCATAAATGATAACATAAAAACCTTTGTCGGCTAATTTCTGAGCAGTGGTACTTTCGAATAAAGTCGAATTTCCACCCGGACCTCCGTGAATAAAGACCAGGGCTTTTTTTGTTTTGTCACCGTATGTTTTGATGTACAGTTTTTGCCCGTTCGCAAAACAAGACAGTAAAAATAAGAAAGCCAATAATGCGTGTTTCATTACTCCATATTTTGATGATCTTCCATATCTTTCTGAAGGTCTAAGTTTCTAAATGTTGGTGATTGTATTCCGAAACCTAAAACAGTCAATAACGTCATACTTCCACCAAAAACTACTGAAACTACAGTTCCCATTAATTTGGCTGTTAAACCACTTTCAAAAGCTCCTAATTCGTTTGATGAACCAACGAACATCGAATTAACAGCGGCAACTCTTCCGCGCATATGATCCGGTGTTTTAAGCTGCAAAATGGTCTGACGGATAACAACTGAAATTCCGTCGGCAAGGCCGCTTAAAAACAACGCTACGACAGAAATCCAGAATATAGTTGAAACTCCGAATAGAATAATAGACAGTCCGAAAACAAAAATGGCAGCCAGAAGTTTCATTCCGGCTTTTTTGTACAAAGGAACGTAAGCAGATACGAGCATGGTAATAAAAGCTCCAACGGCTGGAGCAGCTCTTAAAACTCCAAAACCTTCTGGGCCTACTTTTAAAATATCCTGGGCAAAAACAGGTAATAATGCTACTGCTCCCCCAAAGAGTACTGCAACCATATCAAGTGAAAGTACTCCGAGTATAGTTTTATTGTTGAATACAAATTTCAATCCTTCCTTTAGACTTTCCATAATCGGTTCACCAATTTTTGGATTCAAAATTGGTTTTTTACTGATTTGTGATAAAGCGATCAATGCAAAAAGCGAGCAGGCAAACACAGAGCACATAGACCAGTGAACACCAATAAAATTGATCGAAAATCCCGCAATTGCGGGTCCTAAAACGGAACCAATCTGCCAGACAGAACTGCTCCAGGTTGCCGCATTTGGGTATGCTTTCTTAGGAACTATTAAAGACAAAAGCGAAAAGATTGTCGGCCCCAAAAATGCACGGACCAATCCGCCTAAAAAAACCAAAAAGTAAATAGAATATAAAATAGCATCTGTAGACCATCCGCCTACAATTTTTGGCCAGGTCAATAAAAACAAGCCAAAACTAATTACTGAAAACCCTAAAATACATTTTACCAATAGTCCTTTTTTCTCTCGCTGATCGACCATATGGCCGGCAAACAATGCCATCGAAACGGCAGGAATTACTTCCATCAATCCGATAAGTCCCAACGAAAGCGGGTTTTTGGTCA
>JBDTNT010000409.1:0-3632 GCA_039933615.1 Flavobacterium sp.
GGATGGTTAGAAAAAATATTATGGAGAATCGAAAACGGTCAAGGCCGTGAAGAGGATATCGAATTATTGTGGAGCATTCAAAGTAAAATTGAAGGAAATACAATTTGTCCACTTGGTGACGCAGCTTCCTGGCCGGTAGCAGCAGCAATTCGTCATTTTAGAGATGAGTTTGAATATCACGTTCGTTTCCCTGAAAAAATAAAAAATAGAGATCACTTTGTTGCTGAGCCTTTCTCACAAGTGAAGCATTTAGTCGGCGGTAAAGTAATAGTATAAAAAAGTTTCAAGTTTCAAGTTTTTTAGTTTAAGGTTCAACAACCTGAAACTTTAAACCTGAAACTAAAAAAACAAAACAAAGAGATGAAAGTAACCATAGACGGTCAAAGTATAGACGTAGAACCAGGAACAACGATCCTGCAGGCTGCACGTATGATTGGAGGAGATTTAGTTCCGCCAGCCATGTGCTATTACTCAAAATTAAAAGGCAGCGGCGGAAAGTGTCGTTGTTGTTTAGTTGAAGTTGCTAAAGGAAGTGAAGCTGACCCAAGACCAATGCCAAAATTAATGGCATCTTGCGTAACAGGGTGCATGGACGGAATGGAAGTAAACAGTAAATCTTCAGACAGAGTAATGGAAGCCCGTAAATCTGTAACGGAATTTTTATTGATCAATCACCCATTAGACTGTCCGGTTTGTGATCAGGCTGGTGAGTGTGATCTGCAAAATTTAAGCTTTGAACATGGAAATCCGAAATCACGTTTTATTGAAGAAAAAAGAACATTTGAACCAGAAGATATTGGCCCAAATATTCAACTGCATATGAACCGTTGTATTTTATGTCAAAGATGTGTACAAGTGGCAGATCAATTGACAGACAACAGAGTTCACGGTGTATTAGATCGTGGTGATCACGCTAATATTTCTACCGGAATTTCTAAAGCTATCGACAATGAATTCTCCGGAAATATGATCGACGTTTGTCCTGTTGGAGCATTGACCGATAAAACTTTCCGTTTCAAATCGAGAGTTTGGTTCAACAAACCTTACAATGCACACAGAGAATGTACTACTCCCGGATGTTGTGGAAAAACAACTGTCTGGATGTTTGGTGGAGAAATTCAACGTGTAACAGGCCGTAAAGATGAATACCATGAAGTGGAAGAATTCATTTGCAACAGCTGTCGTTTCGACCACAAAAATGTATCTGACTGGACTATTGAAGGACCAAGAGAATTTGAAAAAGATTCTGTTATCAATCAAAATAACTATACTCAAAAATTAGAGAAAGTAGAAATCGCTACCGAAAAGAACATTCTTTTAGGAAGAGATGAGGATCGTAAAAAAATTAGTATGGCTGAAATTCCATTAACCACTAACAACAAAAACTCTTAAGATGGTGGATGGTGCATTTATTATAGAAAAAAGTGTTGTTATTGTTGTGGTTTTTGCCGTGACAATGATTATGGCAATGTATTCTACCTGGGCAGAACGTAAAGTTGCCGCTTTTTTACAAGACCGTGTTGGACCTAACCGTGCAGGTTGGGGAGGTTTATTACAGCCTCTTGCCGATGGTATGAAATTATTTTCTAAAGAAGAATTTTTCCCAAATACGCCAAATAAATTTTTATTTATTGTTGGTCCGGCTATTGCGATGAGTACGGCTTTAATGACCAGCGCCGTAATTCCGTGGGGAGACCGCTTACATGTTTTTGGAAGAGATGTTCTTTTGCAGGCTACGGATATCAATATTGGTTTATTATATTTCTTCGGAGTGGTTTCTGTTGGAGTTTATGGTATCATGATTGGTGGATGGGCTTCTAATAATAAATTCTCTTTGATGGGGGCCGTTCGTGCTGCTTCTCAAATGGTTTCTTATGAAGTTGCCATGGGATTATCGATGATTGCTTTATTGATGATGACCGGAACTTTAAGCTTAAAAGAAATTTCATTGCAACAGGCAGGAATGAACTGGAATGTTTTTTATCAGCCTTTATCGTTTTTAATTTTCCTGATTTGTGCTTTTGCTGAAACCAACAGAACTCCTTTTGACTTAGCGGAATGTGAATCGGAATTAATTGGTGGTTATCATACGGAATATTCGTCTATGAAAATGGGATTCTACCTGTTTGCTGAATATGCCAATATGTTTATCTCTGCTACAATTATATCTGTATTGTTTTTTGGAGGTTACAATTACCCGGGAATGCAATGGATGGTAGAAAATGTGGGGGTAAATACCGCTAACCTTTTAGGAATTGCCGTATTGTTTGCGAAAATATGTTTCTTCATCTTTTTCTATATGTGGGTTCGTTGGACAATACCAAGATTCAGATATGATCAATTGATGAATTTAGGATGGAAAATATTAATTCCGCTTTCAATCGTCAATATCATGATTACCGGAGCTGTTATTCTAAGAAGTGAAATTGCAACCTTTTTAGGTTTTTAATACGGAGTTCCCTAGCCCTGACAGCAGCGGCATCCTTTTATTTTTTTCCTTTAAAAAAATAAAAGATACAGCGGATAGAAGGATTAGCTTCAAATAAAAATAAAATAGATTTTGAATTTGTTAGTACAACTTGAAAATCATAAATCATACGTTAAAAATGTCAATAGAAACTATATCATTATCGGGTAGAAAAAAGATGGTCTCCAACAAGGAGATGACCTTTTTGGAACGATTGTATCTTGTAGCGATTGCAAAAGGATTATTCATTACGGTTAGACACTTGTTCAGAAAGAAAGTGACGATCCATTATCCGGAACAAGTACGTGAAATGAGTCCTGTTTATCGTGGTCAGCACATGCTGAAACGTGACGAGCAAGGCCGCGAAAACTGTACTGCCTGCGGATTGTGCGCTTTGTCGTGTCCTGCCGAAGCGATTACAATGAAAGCTGCCGAGCGTAAAGCAGATGAAAAACATTTGTACAGAGAAGAAAAATATGCATCGATTTATGAAATCAATATGCTTCGTTGTATTTTTTGTGGTTTGTGTGAAGAGGCTTGTCCGAAAGATGCCATTTATCTGACTACTTCAAAAGTTTTGGTTCCTTCAAGCTACGAAAGAGAAGATTTCATTTTTGGGAAAGACAAATTAGTGATGCCTTTAGAAATGGCCATGAAAAATGCTCAACTTAAAAACGCTAACTAATGATACATATTCCTGATTTTGCTCACGCAACAACTATACAAGTTATATTTTGCTTTCTGGCGTTTATCACAGTAATAACAGCATTTTTGACCATTTTTAGCAGAAACCCGATTCATAGTGCCATTTATCTGGTGATTTGTTTCTTCTCAATTGCTGGTCATTATTTATTATTAAACTCTCAATTTTTGGCTATCGTACATATTATAGTCTACTCGGGAGCGATTATGATTTTGTTCCTGTTTACGATCATGTTGATGAATCTGAATGAACAACGCGACGTACACCGCCCAAGAATTACACGTTTGGGTGCTATTGTTTCTTTTTGTCTGATCTGCATCGTATTGATTGCAATCTTCATCAACTCGAAACCAATTGTTGGAGCGTATGATTCTACAGGTGAGGATTTCCAATCCATAAAAGTACTGGGTAAAATATTATTGAACGAATATATGGTTCCGTTTGAATTTGCATCAATCTTGC
>JBDTNT010000410.1:0-5463 GCA_039933615.1 Flavobacterium sp.
AAATCAAAATCCTGTGCCAGATATTTCATATAAGGCATTCCGGGAATCAAATTGTGTTTTGGTCCCAAAACAGGTTTTTCATTATAAAAAATCTGGCCCTCATCTAAATCATATAATCCATACATAAGTTTAAGGAGCGTACTTTTTCCACATCCACTTTCACCTATAATAGCAATATTCTGTCCTTTTTCTATCGAAAAAGTCACGTCTTTAATAACCGGGGTATCCGTATACGAAAAGGAGATATTTTTTATATCAAGCATTGAATTCTAATTGAGGGTTCAAATTTACAATCTTTAAAACCGAAAGTCAAAAAAAAAGCTGTTCATTACGAACAGCTTTTTTCAAATTATATTGTATAGAAACTATTTTCCAGCTTCTGTCTTAGCATCATTTACCATTTTGTCATTTGCAGTAATAGCAAATTCAACACGACGGTTTTGAGTTCTTCCTTCCGGAGTATCATTTGTTGCAATAGGATCATTAATTCCTAACCCAGAAGTTTTAAAACGGGTTGATTTTAATCCTTTACCAACTAAATAAGATTTCACAGAAGCAGCTCTTTGTCCTGAAAGTGTTAAATTGTATTCTGGTTTTCCAGTATTATCTGTGTAACCAAAAATTTCGATATTAGTATCTCCATATTCATTGAATACAGGAACTAATTTATCTAAATTCGCTTTTGCCTGAGCAGTCAAAGTTGATTTGTTAGTATCAAAACGAACTGCATTTTCGTTTAAAGTCAAGTGAATTCCTTCCCCTACTCTTTCAACATCAGCACCTGGTAAAGCCTGATCGATTTCACGAGCCTGCTTATCCATTTTATTACCGATAAGAGCTCCGGTTCCTCCACCTACAGCAGCTCCAATAGCAGCCCCTAAGGCAGCGTTTCCGCCCTTACCTAAATTATTTCCTAAAATACCACCAATAAGTCCACCGGCAACTACTCCGATTCCGGCTCCTTTTTGTGTATTATTTGCATTTTTCACAGAATCGCAACTTATAAAAAAACTTGTTAATATAAGTAAACTACTCAAACCTAAAACTGTTATCTTTCTCATTTTTATTCTTTTAAATATTAATTTGCTCTTTGAAATTGGTATGTCACATCTTTTGTCTGACCACCAACATTGATGTTATCGATTAACTGAAATGAATTATCAGTCAAACCTGCTACTTTAAGCAAATAACCTGATTTTACATTTTTTGATTTTGTACCCGGCTCAACAATTTTAAGTACAAAAAGCCCTTGGTTATTGATACTCCAAACAATTGGAGAAGTAAATGCACAGCTTGGTGCTGTCAAAGTCATAGTCCCTTTATTATTATTTGAAATAAAATTCCAGGTACTGCCAATAAAACATTTAGAATCGGCAAGATCAAATGAGTTCACTTTAATATAATCAGAACCAGGATAAGAAACATTGGTTACAACCCAATTTCCTTTAATAGCGACTTGAGAAGGTCTGTCAAGTTTAGTCGAAAGCGGTGTTGCTTCAGTTGAAGCTGTTGACGATGCTGATTTACACGCAAATAACATCGTGGCAATCATGCAAATGAAAAGAATTTTCTTCATTTTATTCATTTATTTAAGTTAATACTTACACGTTTAACAATTAATACAGCACAAATATACAATTCATAAAAACATCATCGTTTTAGAATCTGATTATTTTCTTTCAAAATTAACACTTCCGACATTTTGTCATTTAAAAAACAATTGGTATTCTATTTGACTAAATGAAAATCATCACATTAAACTAAAAAATTAAAAAATATGACAACAGGTAAAATTAATGTTTCAGTAGAGAACATCTTTCCCTTAATCAAAAAGTTCTTGTATAGCGATCACGAAATCTTTTTGCGTGAACTGGTTTCAAACGGAACCGATGCTACTTTAAAATTAAAACACCTTATTAGTATTGGTGAAGCTAAAGTTGAATTCGGAAATCCGATCATTGAAATCAAAATTGATAAAGAAGGAAAAAAAATCCACATTATCGATCAGGGTTTAGGAATGACAGCTGATGAAGTTGAAAAATACATCAATCAGGTTGCGTTCTCAGGAGCTGAAGAATTTTTGGACAAATACAAGGACTCTGCTAAAGATTCCGGAATTATTGGTCATTTTGGACTTGGTTTCTATTCTGCTTTCATGGTTGCAGAGAAAGTTGAAATCATTACTAAATCATACAAAGATGAACCAGCTGCGCACTGGACTTGCGACGGAAGTCCTGAATTTACTTTAGAACCAGCTGACAAAACTTCACGCGGAACTGAAATCATCCTTCACGTTGCCGAAGATTCCCTGGACTTTTTAGAAGATTCAAAAATCAGTGGCTTATTGAATAAGTACAATAAGTTTATGCCAATTCCGATTAAATTTGGAACAAGAACAGAAAAAATTGAACAAAAAAAGGGTGAAGAAGTTGCTCCAGAAGATGTAGATAATATTTTTACAGAAGTTGAAGTTGACAATATCATCAATAATCCAAACCCGGCCTGGACAAAACAGCCAACGGAATTATCTGATGAAGATTACAAAAGCTTCTACAGAGAATTATATCCAATGCAATTTGAGGATCCATTGTTCCACATTCACTTAAATGTTGATTACCCGTTTAACTTAACCGGAATTTTATATTTCCCAAAGTTAGGTTCGGATATGCAGATTCAAAAAGATAAAATTCAACTGTACCAAAACCAGGTTTACGTTACGGATAACGTAGAAGGAATTGTACCTGAATTTTTAACCATGCTGAAAGGTGTAATCGATTCTCCGGATATCCCTTTAAATGTTTCCCGTTCCGGTTTACAGGCAGATGGGGCAGTTAAGAAAATTTCAAACTACATCACTCGTAAAGTAGCTGATAAACTGAAAGCTTTATTTACCGAAAACCGTGCTGATTTTGAGCAAAAATGGAACGATATTAAAATTGTTTTAGAATACGGAATGCTTTCTGAAGATAAATTCTACGAAAAAGCAGGTGCGTTCGTATTGTACCCTACGGTTGACGATACTTACTTTACACTTGAAGAATTAAAAGAAAAACTAAAAGATAACCAAACTGATAAAGACGGGAAACTGGTTGTTTTATATGCCGGAAATAAAGATGCTCAACATTCTTATATCGAAACTGCAAAAGAAAAAGGATATGAAGTGTTGCTTTTGGATTCTCCGATTATCTCGCATTTGATTCAAAAAATCGAAGGTGACAACAGCGGTTTGACTTTCGTTCGTGTCGATTCTGACCATATTGATAATTTAATCAAAAAAGACGAAAACACAATCTCTAAATTATCTGATGAAGAAAAAGAGACTTTAAAAACCTCTTTAGAGCTGTATATTCCAAAAGCATATTCTGTGCAATTGGAAGCTATGGACAGCCAATCAGCTCCTTTCATTATCACGCAACCGGAATTTATGCGCAGAATGAAAGAAATGAGTCAGTCCGGTGGTGGCGGAATGTTCGGAATGGGTAATATGCCGGAAATGTACAATCTGGTTGTAAATACGAATTCTGATTTAGCGACAAACATCCTGAACACTGAGGACAAAACACATCAGGAACATTTGGTAACACAAGCCTTAGATTTAGCCAAACTATCGCAAAACCTTTTAAAAGGAGAAGCTTTAACGGCTTTTGTAAAAAGAAGTTTTGAAATGATCAAATAAGGTTAGATTAAATGATCTCAGAAGCCTGCAAATTTACAATTTGCAGGCTTCTTTATTTTTACTATACAGCAGTAAAGAAAGCATTTACAAAGATGATTTACACCTGTAACTATTTCATTTTAAAAAAAATAAAGTAATCCTCATTTAAAAAACAGATTAACACTTTATTTTTATTAAAAATTAAACCCTTACTTCTTAACATTCAAACTATTTTCTTTATTTTGCAGCAAAATCTAAAAAACCAATGAAAAAATCAATTATTGCTTTTGCTGTTCTTGCCCTGTTGGCATCATGCAGCAAAAAAGAATCACCTACCGACAGTTTACATCTGACCGGAAACATAAAAGGATTAAAAAAGGGAACTTTATATATTCAAAGAGTTGTTGACACTTCACTTGTCGCAATTGACTCTATTAAAATCGACGGGAATTCAACTTTTGAAAGAGATATAAAATTACAATCACCGGAAATGCTTTATTTATTCCTGGACCGTGGAGTAACCAATTCACTGGACAATAATATTTTATTTTTTGCTGAACCGGGAAATCTTAACATCGAAACGAACTTAGATAATTTTATATACAGTGCTAAAATTACCGGATCTAAGAATCAGGAATTATACGAAGAGTATAAAAAAATAAATTCCCGTTTTAATGACGAAAACCTTTCTATGGTCGAATCAAAATTTAACGCTATCAAAAGACAGGATCAAAAAGCAGTTGACAGTATTGACGCAAAACAACAATCTAATATTAAAAGAAAATACTTATACGCGACCAATTTTGCTATTAACCACAAAGATCACGAAATAGCACCTTATATTGCTTTGGCTGAGATTTACGATATCAATCTTAGATTTCTGGATACCATTCAAAAATCTATGACACCAAAAGTAGCACAATCGCTTTATGGTAAAAAACTAACCAAGTATGTGAATGAAATTAAAAAAGAAGAACAGAAATAAATTTCTGAATACATAAAACCAAAAAACGTCCTGAAATTTTCAGGACGTTTTTTTTGGTCTAATTCAATAATTTATTTCTCAACAGCAATTCTTCGTATTGCAATACTTGCAATTTAAATTCGTACTGCTCCTGCAGCTCCGGGTTATTTTTCTGCATAGCAGCTTCTGCCCTGTCTTTGATGTGCTGCAAATGCTCTTCCTGCCATTTTGGTCTTTCCTCCTCCTGGGCTTCAAGAAAATCGATAAGGTGCCAGGCGATATAACCTTTTTTATATTTTGCCTTACATTTTTCGAGGTTTACTGCCATAGGAGCCTGCTTTCGTTGGTTAACAATCATCTGCTCCTCCCAGAAATTATTTTTTTTGTCTATTGTCTGCTTGAAAGGGATCAAACGAATCTTGTCTTCTTTATTCAATCGATCGACAAAAGCAATCATTTTGGCCACCTTTAATTCTACTCCTATCGGAAGACTGCGCTCTCCTAAAACATACATTGACCATTGGCTGACTGTTATAAGCAACAACGTGGCCATTTCTTCATTTTGGATGCCTAATAATTCTCCAATTTTTTTATTTTTTTTTGTCATCCTTTTTATCTTTTTTTAATTTTTATTGTTGTGGTAAATTTGATTTTTATTTTCATTTTACCACACTTTCTGTGGTAAACTTATTTTTTATTTTCACTTTACCACAGAAAGTGTGGTAAACTTGATTTTATTTTTCACTTTACCACAGAAATTACAGGAACCTAAATTTGATTTTTATTATCCCCCCTGATAAGATTTACCGCTTCGCTTAAAGTCTGCTTGTAGTACTCCAGCGCT
>JBDTNT010000411.1:0-6555 GCA_039933615.1 Flavobacterium sp.
ATATCGTCAAAGATTGGAATTTTAGCTGCGGAATTTCTAGTGCGATTTCTCCTTCGTCGAAATGACACAGACTTGTGTTTTAATTTTTACTTCTCTATTAATCTTCTATTTTTCTAACTTTATCTAACCATGTAAATTTCAAAGTAGTTGTTGTTACTAAAAACACAACCAACGCCACTATTGCTTTTGGATAATCTTTGATGATGAAGAAAATCGGAAGCAAAATCATACTGGACTGCCACACAATTCCGATGGCGCAATTCAGCATATCTCTGTAGAAATCATTATTTTTTTCGAAAGTATGATCTTCTAGTTTCAATGTTCTGTAAACCGGATTCCACCATCCCCAGGGCCTTACATTCGTATAGAAAGATTTTAAAACTTCCATATCTGTAGGTTTGCTCAGGAAAGTTCCCAAAAGGCAGCCTAAAATTGAGAATCCAAATATTACAGGAAATAAATAGATGGCCTGTATTTCTGATAAATCAAATAAGAAAGATCCCGGTGTAAAATTTCCTTTGTTTTGTCCCAAAACAAATTGAAAAGAAGCAACCAGTAATCCGGCAAACATTCCCCAGAAATAACCCCATCCGTTAAAACGCCACCAAATCCATTTTAAGAAGTTGGCCGCAACATAGCCTCCGTATAATGCACTGGTAATCCATAAAGTCAGTGAGTTAATCGAGTCTGCAAAAAATCCCATAAAAACTCCCAAACCAACTACCAGAAAAGAAGAAATCTGACTTACTTTTATATAATGTGCATTTGTAGCCACAGGCTTAAAATATTTTTTATAAATATCATTTACAATATACGCCGGGCCTGCATTTACGAAAGCAGAGAATCCGGACATAAATGCGGCCAGTAAACCTGCTAATAGAATTCCTTTTATTCCGACCGGAATATATAAATTAACAACTTTTGGCATTAATAATTCCAGGTCAGCTCCTGTCAGGCCTGTATTTGCATTTAATTCCGGTGCTAAATTCATCAAAGCGATTACTACAATTCCCGTAATCAGTAAATACCTTGGGATAAATAAAATCAGATTGGTAAACCCACTCATGTAAGCTGCTTCCTTTACCGATTTGGTAGAAAGGATTCTTTGTAAATCATAACTTGGCGTTGGACCTGCAATACTGGCAAAAAATCCTTTGAACAATGTCATTCCTATAAAGGCGCCAAACATTTTGTACCCTTCAGAATCTATCAGATGATTGAAAGTCTGAAATTTATCACTCCACTGGGTTTCAAACTGCCAGCCAAAGAACACATTTTTCCATTCTTCCGTAATAACCGAATTAATCTGAAGTTGTGAATAATTGATAAAAGCATAACCGGCAATCAGGACTCCGGCAACAATCATGATTAAGTATTGTACCACTTCTGTTGCTACAACAGAAAACATTCCGCCTTTAACGGTGTAAATTGTCGTTAAAAATATAATGATCAAAGCATAAGAACGCTCTGAAGTCAGCAAAATTAAATCTCCATACTGAAGCGTCAAATCCCAAGGGAGAATAATGGTCACAAATTTCCCGATACCTTCAAAAAAGTAAGCGATAAAACCAATTGTCGAAATAATGGCAAAAATTGCTACAATAATGTGTGAAGCTTTTCCGGCCTTGTCGCTTCCAAAACGGGTTAAAATCCATTCGGAACCCGTCATTACTTTTGATCTTCTGATCCAGACTGCGAGGAACATCATTACAAAAATCTGATTCCAGATAGGCCAAAGCCACATAAACATGAAACTTTTTACACCATACAAAAACAGTACTCCAATCATCCAGGAAGTTCCTGAAACATCAAACATTCCTGATCCATTGCTTAGCCCCAGGAAATACCATTTGATGGTTTTCCCGCCAAGAAAATAATCATCTAACCCTTTTGATGCCTTTCGTGAAATCCAGATTCCTATTCCTACTGAGAGCAGGATATAAGCTACGATAATTGATACGTCAATAATGTCCATTAATTTTTATTATTAGTTAGTTTGTATGATTTTTTGATAAACCCCAGTTTTTATTTGGTTCTGAACCCATTACAAAATGTAAAACACCGCCTTCTAAAATTTGTTTGTGCGAAATTGAAGTCTGATTGAATTCAACTCCGTTTAAGGTTGCCGACTGGATGTAGAAATTCTTCGCCGAAACGTTTTCTGCTTCGATTGCAAAAGTTTTTCCTCCCTGAAGATTGATTGTTGCTTTTTCGAAAATCGGACTTCCAATTTCATATTCTCCGGAGGCAGGATTCATCGGATACAATCCCATTGAACTGAAAACATACCAGGCCGACATTTGTCCGCAGTCTTCGTTTCCGCTTAAACCGTCTGGAGTGGTGTTGTATTGTGTGTCTAAAATATGGCGTACCCAATATTGGGTTCTCCAGGGCTGTCCGGCATGATTGAACATATAAGCAATATGATGGCTTGGTTCGTTTCCGTGTGCATACTGGCCAATTAATCCTGAAATATCGGCAGAAACATTATTCCCTGTAATCTCAGAGCTTTCCGTAAAGAGCTTTTCTAAACGGCTTGTAAAAATTTCATTACTTCCGTGCAAACGGATAAAATCTTCTACATTTTGAGGTACAAACCAGCTGTGCTGCCAGGCGTTTCCTTCTGTATAATCGGTATGTTCCCTGTGGTTCGAATGTTTAGCATCGAAAGGTTCATTCCAGGATTTTCCGTCTTCTGATTTTCCTCTCATGAATCCGGTTTTCGAATCAAATAAATAGTGGTAGGCTGTAGAACGTTTTAGGAATAATTCGTAATCTTCCTTTTTCCCTAAAGCTTTTGCCATTTGAGCCACACACCAATCATCATAGGCATATTCTAGAGTAATCGTAACCGATTCATCTAACAGATTGTATGGGATATAACCGTATTTTTTATAGAAATTCAATCCGCGTTCGTCCTGCATCATGGTTGCTTTCATCGCTTCGTATGCTTTTTCGGCATCAAAACCTTTAATACCTTTTAAGTACGCATCTGCAATTACGGGAATCGAATGATAACCGGTCATTGTATTGGTTTCGTTGCCATAAAGTGTCCAGACCGGTAATATTTTTTTGGTTTCATAATAGGCCAACATGGAGTTTACCAAATCTGAAACTTTATCCGGAGCGACTAAAGTCAGTAAAGGATTTTCGGCTCTGAAAGTATCCCAAAGCGATAACGTTGAATAAGCAGTATAGTTTTTTGCTGTAATAATCTGATCGTCTTCCCGTCTGAATTGTCCGTTTTTATCACTGTAAGTTACCGGTGCCAATTGTGAATGGTACAAAGCGGTATAAAAAATAGTTTTAAGGGAATCTATTGGAGTTTCAACTGTGATTTTGCTCAAAGCAGTATTCCATGTAGTTGAAGCTTTTGCCTGTACTTCCTGAAAATTGAAATTTCCGGCATCTAAATTGTCTTTTGCATTTTCTACACTCACAGAAGACAAGGCTACTTTGACCTGTAACTCATCTGTGTTATCTGAATTAAAAAACAGCTGTAATGCTGTATTTTCGCCTTCCGCTGTTTTACCTTCTACTTTCTTTTTATCAGCAAATAATGCCGTTTCTGAAATTGGTTTTGAAAATTTAGCAACAAAAAATACTTTTTGATTTTTTGCCCATCCGGTACTGAATCGGTAACCGCTTATGGTGTATTGATCTTCAATTTTTATGGCTGTTTTTAAAGCTTTGTCCCAATTGATTGCAAAACCAAGATCGACAACAACAGACTGTTTGTCCTTTTTCGCATAGGTATACTTATGAAAAGCAGTACGCTGCGAGGAAGTTAATTCTACATTGATTTTAGGATCTTCAAGAAAAACCTGGTAATAACCCGGTATTGTTTTTTCGTTAGCATGGCTGTATTTTGATTTATAGGAAAGGAAATCGCGTGATGTGGCTTTGGCGGTTAAATCTACTTTTTTATTAATTGGCATAAACATTATATCTGCCAGATCACCGATTCCTGTTCCACTTAAGTGTAAATGACTGAATCCGGAAACAATAGAATCTGAATAATGATAACCGGAACACCAGTCCCAGCTCGAAATTCCATTATCCGGACTCACCTGAAGCATTCCAAAAGGAACAGTTGCGCCAGGATACGTATGCCCATGACCACCGGTTCCTATAAAAGGATCTACATAACCAACAAAAGCAGCTGTTTTGCTGTTATTATTATTTATCTTTATTTTACAGCTTGTAACTAAAATTACAAAGAAAATAATCAGAGTAAAGTTCCTCATATAAAACAATCTTAATTTAACTTTAAATTTATATAATTTCCATTTTTATTAAAAGTAATTTAGACGGATGACACATAAACTTAGATAAACATCAAAAAAAGTCACAAAACACCTCCAATACCATGATTTTAAATTCAGGCAAATTATACCGCATCCAATTACAGTATCACATTATCTTTTGGTTAACCTATTTCGTTTTTAACACGTTTCGCTGGGGCAGCTATTTTAATGATTATGCCTATTCCTTAAAAACGAATTTGTTGGGATTTCCGATTCACATGGCGCTGTGTTATCTGAACATCCTGATATTGATGCCAAATCTCATTTATCGAAAAAAATACTTATTGTATGTCGTCTCTGTTCTGTTGGCCATTTTTATTATGGTTTATGTTAAATTCAATCTGACCTACTTACTGATCACACATGACGTCTGGCCGGAAGGCCCTGAAACAATCGAAAAACTAACGCTTAATTATACGATTGACATGATGATGGGTGAGCTGTATGTTATGACTTTCGTAACGGCCATTAAGATTACTTTCGATTTTTTAAGAGAGCAAAAAAGAGTAACTGACCTTGAAAAATCGCAATTGGAAACGGAATTACTTTTCCTGAAATCTCAAATTTCCCCTCATTTTTTCTTCAATACGCTTAACAATATCTATTCGTTAGCGGTAGAAAAATCAGATAAAACACCAAAAATCGTCCTTAAACTTTCTGAGTTGATGCGTTATATGCTTTATGATACAAAAAGCAAAAAACAAAGTTTAGAAAACGAAATACTCTGCATTCAGAATTATCTTGATTTAGAGAGAATCAGAAATGGGGAACGACTGGAAATAGATATGTCTGTTTCGGGAGATATTCATGATAAAGAAATAAGTCCTATTATATTATTGACTTTTATTGAAAATGCCTTTAAACACGGAGTCAACAAAAACACCGGAAAAGTGAAGATTGACATTAATTTTAAAGTCAAAGAAGATTTTCTTCATTTTACCATTTCAAACCCTACACCGCAAATTACCGTACATAAAGACAATTTTAACAAGTCAAGTGGTATAGGAATTGAAAATGTAAAAAAAAGACTTGAATTAGGTTATAATAAAAGCGACTATAAGCTTTCATTTAAGAATAAAAAGAATATTTTTGTCGTGAAGCTGGTAATTAAAGTGTGTTAGTTCCGTTTTAACTATTTTTTTATACTATACCCCCCGATTCTTTTACAAAGAAAAAATACTATACTAAAATGAAGATAAATTGTTTGATTATAGATGACGAGCCATTAGCAATCAATGTTATTAAAAATTACTTAGAGGCCGTTGAAAATTTTGAGGTTACCGATACTTTCAGTAATCCCATAGAGGGTCTTAATTTTTTAAAGAACAACAAAGTTGATGTGATTTTTCTTGATATCAACATGCCGGTTCTTGATGGTATAAATTTCATTAAAAGTTTAGAAAACCCTCCCTTACTTGTTATAACCAGTGCTTACAGTCAATTTGCAATAGAAACTTACGAATTGGATGTTTTGGATTATCTGGTAAAACCAATTGAGTTTCCAAGATTGATGAAAACGCTGAATAAAATCAGTAAAAGACTGAGCATCAGAAACAATAGCACTCCGCAGGAAGCAAGTCCCGAAAGTCCTTTTATTTTTGTTAAGATTGATAAAAAGAGAATGAAAAAAATCTTTTTTAATGAGATCCTGGTTATCGAAAGCTTAAAAGATTATTTAAAAATCAACACCTTAACAGGCAAATATATAATTCACAGCACCTTATCTGATTTTACAGATTTATTACCGGAAAGAAACTTTTTAAGAATACACCGCTCCTACACCATTGCAATTGACAAAATTGACGCTGTTGAAGGAAACAGTATTGAAATTGAAGGCCTCAGATATGTAATCGGAAGATCTTATATCGATCATGTAAAACAAAGAATCCTGAATTCTTCTGTTTAATAAAAAAAGACTTTTTAATTTTTATATAAAAACCTTTATCAAAGCCTTATGCTGCAACAAAGGTTTTTTAGTTTTTATTAATTTCGAAAATACATTACTTCTCTACCCCAAGACTTCAAAACAAAAATTTAGTGTGAAAATTGTCCGCCTGGACGAAGTCGGGGATCAATCCTAAAACCTGTGGAGTAGTAAAATTTATGCATACAGATTAGTTTAGTGCCTTTAGTACTGTTATAATCCTTTAAGAACTACGAATAATTTATTTCAGTAAATATTTTTTATAAAAGCGTATTTCTCTTTTAGTAATTTCTTCAAATAGGACTAAGAATTATTCCGGGATTA
>JBDTNT010000412.1:0-21880 GCA_039933615.1 Flavobacterium sp.
ATTTTCTGATGAGGAATTTTCTGAAATAGAGTCTGATCTAAAATCTTTCGTTGAAGGATGGGCAGCACACGGAACAAGTCTTGAGGCTTCTTACGAAATGAAATACAACCGATTTATAATTTTGGCTGTAAATCAGGATGTACAGGCTGCAACGGGATGTTCTATTGATAGTTCTGTTGAATTTATCCAGGGTTTAGAAAAAAAATATAGCGTTGATTTGTTAGATAAAATGAACGTTACTTTTAAACTTGGTGAGCATATCGCACACAAACCTTTAATAGATTTTAAAAAAATGGTTAAAGATAAATCGGTTTCTGAGAATACGATTGTCTTCAATAACCTTGTAAATAATATAGAAGAATATAACGAATCATGGGAAGTTCCTGCAGCAGACAGCTGGCACAGTCGTTTTTTCTAGAAAATATTTGAACAGTATTTGAAAGGCATAAAATTTATATTTTATGCCTTTTTTTATGGAGTACAATTTTGGACCTGAAAGGTTTTTAAAACCTGTCAGGTTTGGATAGTATTAATTTATGAAAACTAAACTTCTAATTTAGCCCCGATGGGAGTGATATCCTTTTTCTGACTTCTTTAGTCGGGAAAAGATATAGCGGACAGCGGGACAGGTGACATGGGAAACATTTTTATGTGCTCCTGAAAATAATTAGGGATATTTTTATTCTCTAATATTGAAATAAACCATCGTTCAATTTCACTCAGGAAAAGTACGCGAAATCTAAAAATTCTCAAAAATCTAACATTTCAAAAGTTCAATTAAAGGCTATTTTTGAGTACTTTCGTAGTATTAAATTTAATACATGAAAATAGCAATAGTTTGTTATCCGACTTTTGGCGGTAGTGGGGTAGTAGCCACAGAATTAGGCCTTGAATTAGCCAGACGCGGACACGAAATTCATTTTATAACTTATAGCCAGCCGGTTCGGTTGGCACTTTTGAATCCTAATGTTCATTATCACGAAGTAAACGTTCCGGAATATCCTCTTTTTCATTATCAGCCTTATGAATTGGCTTTGTCCAGTAAACTGGTCGATATGGTGAAATTATACAAGATAGAAGTTCTTCATGTACATTATGCAATTCCGCACGCATATGCAGGCTATATGGCGAAGCAAATGCTAAAAAACGAAGGTATTAATCTGCCAATGATTACAACGCTTCACGGAACTGATATTACCTTGGTTGGAAATCACCCGTTTTATAAGCCTGCTGTAACTTTTAGTATCAATAAATCAGATTATGTAACTTCGGTTTCGCAGAGTTTGAAAGATGATACGCTGAAATTATTTAAAATCAAGAATAAAATAAAGGTAATTCCGAATTTTATTGAACTTGACAAAGCCGTTAAGGATCCTCAGGCTCCTTGCCATCGTTATGTTATGGCAAAAGAAAACGAGCGTATTATTACGCATATCAGTAATTTTAGAAAAGTAAAACGTATTCCGGATATCATTAAGATTTTTTATAATATCCAGAAAGAAATACCGGCTAAATTAATGATGGTTGGTGATGGTCCTGAAAAAGAAAAAGCCGAGATTTTGTGTCAGGAATTAGGTATTCTTGACAAAGTGATTTTCTTTGGAAACAGTAATGAGATTGACAAAATATTATGCATGACGGATTTGTTTTTGCTTCCTTCTGAAACAGAAAGTTTTGGTTTGGCGGCTTTGGAAGCAATGTCTTGTGGGGTTCCGGTGATTTCAAGTAATTCCGGAGGGTTGCCTGAAGTAAATTTTGATGGTTTCTCAGGCTATTTGAGCAATGTTGGAAATGTGGAAGAAATGGCAGCAAATGCATTGAAGATCTTAAAGGATGATACAATTTTAAATCAGTTTAAGGCGAATGCGTTGGAAGTTGCGAGAAAATTCGACATCAAAAATATATTGCCTAAGTATGAAGCTTTGTACCAAAGAGCGATAGACGATTATAAGAATTAAAAGCATTCATCTTAAAATTAAGTGTAAATGAAAAAAGTAATTTCAGTTTTAGCAGTTTTTGTTCTGGTTTCTTGTGGAGTACAGAAAAAATCTGATTCAAAAGCCTTGTATGAGATTTTAACAGCGCAATCTGACGGAGGTGGAAATATCAAATTCTTTGAAATTCTCACCGAGCCAAACGAAATCAAAATGCTGGAAAATGACCCGCTTTTAAAAGATAAAATGAAACAGGATGATATAGCGAACTCTAATTATATTATTCTGAATATGGGTGAAAAGAATACGGGTGGCTATTCTATAGGAATTGATAAAGTTGAAGAAACGGATAAAAATATCATTATTACTGTAAAAGAAACCAGCCCTGCTGCGGACGCGATGACCATGCAGGTAATTAGTTATCCCTACACAGTGGTTAAAATTCGCTCAAAAAAGGAAATTATTATCAAATAGAATTGACTTTGTAATTTGTCATAAAAAAACCTGTCGCACAAACGACAGGTTTCTTTTTACAATTATTTTTTATTTAGAATCTGAATTTAACTCCCAGACCTACGTCAAGACCAAAGTTATCATCGTCAAAATAACCAGAACCAATTTCCGGTCTTGCATCTAATGATAATGTAATCGGAGCTTCTGAAAATCTGTATTCTATACCAATATCTCCAGCTGCAAAAACGTAAGTACCGCTATCTTTGTAACGTCCTCCAAAATCATTATAGTCATATCTCCATGAAGCTAAACCAGCACCTGCACCAGCATACCAGTTAAATCCTCCTTCAATATTCCAAACCCATTGGTAAAGAGCTACTCCTTTGACAGCGTCAACATCTCTGCTGTTTCTTAATCCTAAATCAAATTCAAGCCTGTTTTTCTGACTTAATCCTAATTGATAGGATACTTCTCCTCCAAATCCGTTGTTGTCTCCTAAACGTACTCCTAAAGCATTTTTTGAAATTTCCTGTGATTGGGCCGTAAACGCTAAACCTAATAGCATAATGGCGGATAAAATAATTTTTTTCATAAAGCGGTTATTAATTTTTTTCAAACTTACAATTACTGTAAAAATCAAAACGTATAAAATTATTTTAAATTGTTACATAATTCACATTACATGAATTTCTGCCAGTATCCACGCTGTATTTCTATTTGCTTTTTATAATAGAATTGATGAGATGATTGCTCAAAATGTCTTCCATTTCGAAAAGGTTTTCTTCTTCTGTAAAGTTGGATTGCGAGTAGGAAAATAATTTCCAGCGCTTTTTGTGGTATTCTAAGGCTGTCAGGTTTTCGATCCAGTCCCCTGAATTAAGATATAAGGTAGATCCGTATTTATTTTCTTTCTGGATTATTTTTGGCTCATGGATATGCCCACAGATTACATAATCATATTTTTTTTCTATAGCCAGATCTGTTGCAGTAGTTTCGAAATCAGAAATAAATTTGACTGCTTTTTTTACGCTTGCTTTTATTTTTTTTGAAAAAGAGTAAGGCTCTCTTCCTAATTTAGATAAAAGCCAATTGATAGAACGGTTCAGGAGAATTAAATAGTCATATCCTAAACCTCCCAGTTTTGCTATCCATTTTGAATGTTGTACGGAAGCGTCAAAAACGTCACCGTGAAAAATCCAGGCTTTTTTATCATCGAGTTCTAAGATTAATTTGTCCACCAGGGCAAAATTCCCCATATTCATGTCGCTGAATTTTCTTAAGATCTCATCATGGTTTCCGGTAATGTAATATACTTTTGTGCCTTTGGAAGCCATTCCGATTATTTTCTGAATAACTCGTAAGTGATTTTTTGGAAAATAGGATTTTCTAAATTGCCAGGCATCTATAATATCACCATTTAAGACTAACGTTTTTGGTTTTATGCTTGATAAATAGTTGTTAAGTTCTTTGGCATGGCTGCCATATGTCCCTAAATGGACATCTGAAATAATGACCAGTTCAACATTTCTTTTTTTCAATTTTTCCTGATTTGAAGTTTAGCAAATAAAAGAATCTTAAAACGATTATATTTTATCAAAAGGTTATCAAATTGACCACAATTTTAATAAATTGTGATTTTTAAGCAAATTAATCTTTACTTAATATTACCAATTTTAAATTTTTTAATTTAATTCATAAAACTTACATTTGCTCAAAACAATTTACAATGGCAGGAAATAGCTACGGCACCCTATATAAAGTTACAACATTTGGAGAGTCTCACGGTGAAGCTTTGGGCGGAATTATTGACGGTTGCCCATCAGGAATAGAACTTGATCTGGAAGCAATTGAGGTTGAAATGTCCCGAAGAAAACCAGGGCAATCCGCAATTGTAACCCAAAGAAAAGAACCGGACAGCGTTCAGTTTTTATCGGGAATTTTTGAAGGCAAAACTACCGGCACACCAATTGGTTTTATTATTCCGAATACCAATCAGAAATCAGATGATTACTCTCATATAAAAGACAACTACAGACCAAGCCATGCTGATTATGTATACGATCAGAAATATGGTTTTCGCGATTACCGTGGTGGTGGAAGAAGTTCTGCGCGTGAAACGGCAAGCAGGGTGGTAGCAGGTGCAATTGCAAAACAAATGCTGCCGGAAATTAAAATCAATGCATATGTTTCTTCTGTAGGGCCAATTCATTTAGATACGCCTTATCAGGATTTGGATTTTTCTAAAACGGAAAGCAATCCCGTACGTTGTCCGGATGAAAAATCGGCAGCCATAATGGAAGAATATATTCGTGATATCCGTAAACAGGGTGATACAGTTGGAGGGATTGTTTCCTGTGTGATTCAAAATGTTCCGGTTGGTTTAGGAGAACCTGTGTTTGATAAGCTGCATGCCGAATTAGGAAAAGCGATGCTTTCTATTAATGCTGTAAAAGGTTTTGAATACGGAAGTGGTTTTTCAGGATCTGAAATGAAAGGAAGTCAGCATAATGATTTATATAATACTGACGGAACTACGAAAACAAATCTTTCGGGAGGAATCCAGGGCGGAATTAGTAATGGAATGGATATTTATTTTAGAGTAGCCTTTAAGCCTGTTGCAACTATTATGCAGACTCAGGACTCTTTAGATAATAAAGGAAATATTACACCAATGACGGGAAAAGGTCGTCATGATCCGTGTGTAGTGCCTCGCGCAGTGCCAATTGTTGAAGCAATGGCAGCGATTGTTCTGGCTGATTTTTATTTAATCAACAAAACATATTAATAAATTGTAAGGCAGTGAGGGTCTTATATTTTAATTATAAAAAAACAAATTAATGCAAATTACAGAAACCAAAAAAAAATCATTTCTTTCAGGACTAACAGGGCAGATTTTAATTGCAATGGTTCTTGGGGCAATTTTAGGAATTATACTGCACAATTCGATTTCACCTGAAGGGGCACAGTCGTTTAGTAATAAAATAAAAATGCTGGCGACCATTTTCATCAGATTGGTGCAAATGATTATTTCGCCTTTAGTTTTTACTACTCTTGTAGTTGGGATTGCTAAGCTTGGAGATATAAAAGCAGTTGGAAGAATTGGAGGTAAAGCGTTAGGCTGGTTTTTTACAGCTTCTTTTATTTCCTTGCTAATCGGATTGTTTTATGTTAATGTTTTAGAACCTGGAGTTGGTTTAAAGTTAGCACATGTAGATTTGGCAACTGCTTCAGAAGTAACAGCTAAAACAAAATCAATTTCTTTTGAAAATTTTGTTGAACATATTGTCCCTAAAAGTATTATTGAGGCAATGGCAACCAATGAAATTTTACAAATTGTAATATTTTCAATCTTTTTTGGATTAGCCGCCGCATCATTGGGCAGTACTGTAAAACCGGTGATTAATGCTTTAGATAAGACTTCTCATATTGTTTTGAAAATGGTAAATTATGTAATGAACTTTGCTCCAATTGGAGTTTTTGGTGCCATTGCAGGAGTATTTGCAGTTAGGGATTTTCAGGAATTGGCTATAACTTATTTCAAGTTTTTCGGATCCTTTCTGATTGGTATAAGTACGCTATGGGTTGTTTTAATTGTTGTTGGTTATATTTTCCTTAAAGGCAGAATGACAGAACTTTTAAGACGTATTATCGGACCGCTGGTTATTGCTTTCGGGACAACAAGCAGTGAAGCCGTTTTTCCTAAACTGACGGAAGAATTAGAAGATTTTGGTGTAAAAGACAGAATCGTGTCTTTTATGTTGCCATTAGGTTATTCGTTCAACCTTGATGGAAGTATGATGTACATGACTTTTGCAAGTATTTTTATTGCACAGGCGTATGGTGTACATTTAGATTTAGGAACACAAATGGTAATGCTTTTGGTTTTAATGCTGACCAGTAAAGGTATTGCCGGTGTGCCAAGAGCCAGTTTGGTAGTTGTTGCGGCAACATGCGGTATGTTTGATATTCCTGTTGAAGGAATAGCACTTATATTGCCAATTGACCATTTTTGTGATATGTTCAGAAGTGCAACCAATGTTTTGGGTAATGCTCTGGCAACATCTGTTGTAGGACAATGGGAGGATGATAAAGAATTAAATATCCCTTCAGAAAATTAATTCTTTTTCGAAAGAAAAATCTTTACAATTTTAATTGTTGAAAGCAAAAGAAAGCTGTATTTTTATGCGAAATACAGCTTTCTTTTGTTTTTAAGTGTATATTTGATAAAATAGCCGATTCATGCCCCCAATGCGGATTTTTTTACTTCTTTTCCTGTTTCTGAATTGTTTAGATAATTCAGTAATTGCGCAATCTGAACATTTATCAGAGGATAAAATCAATAAACTTGTTTTGGAAGCACTTTCTAATTTCAGAGAGTCCAATTTTGAAAAATCATTAATTATTTCAAGAATTGCCTTAAATCATGCAACTAATAATAAAAATAATTATTTAATCGCGCGTTCTTATAATATCATCGCAGCAAATTATAGTGAGTTGGTGGAATTTGATAAAGCTATTTTCTTTTATAAAAGAAGCCTGTTTTATGCCAACAAGGCAAGTAATGATAGTATTAAAAATATGCTATACAATAACTTAGGTAATATATATTGTTTTGAAAAGAAACAGTACAGAGTAGGGATTGATTTTTATAAGAAATCAATCGAACTAAGTTCTAAGATAAAAGACTCCAGCCAGATTTATTTTACGAATGTCAATATTGCATGGTCCTATTTTGATATTAGTCAGTTTGCCAAAGGATATCCTTACCTGAAGTTTATTAATGCCCATCAGAAAAAATTTCAAAATGATGATACCGTTGTAATTACAAACATGCTAAACGGAATGTATTGTAGTTATAAGGGAGATAATGACAAAGCGAATGAATATTTTAAAAAAGCAATCAATTTAGGGAAAATCTATGTAGAAAAAACAGATTTGTCTTATGCACACCTGGAATATTCTAAATTTTTGAACAAAATTGACAAAGATAAAGAGGCGTATGCCAATTTAGCTGCCTATAATAAAATTACCGCACAAATTTACAACGAAGAAAAACTTAAGAAAGCTTCTATTGCAGGCTTTAATCTTGAGTTGGATGAGTATAAAAGACAAATTGATAAGATTGAGGATGAAAAAGATTCGCAATATCAAAGTCTTAAAAAATCCAGAATTATTGTCATTTTATTTGTCATCATTTCATTTATACTCTTGTTGTTAATAGTCACATTGATTAAAAATATCAGATTTAAAAAGAAACACAATTTAGAGTTGCTGAAAGCAAAAGAAATAGCAGAAGAAGCATCATTGCTTAAAACTCAATTTATTTCGACTATAAGCCACGAATTACGTACTCCTTTGTATGGTGTGGTAGGAATAACAAATATGTTGCTGGAAGAACACAAGGAATTGTCAAACAGCCAGCATTTGAGTTCATTAAAGTTTTCTGCCAGGTATTTATTGTCCTTAGTAAATGATATTCTTCAGATTAATAAAATTGAGGAAAATAAAGTGATACTTGAAAATTTGACATTCAATATTTCAGATGAAATTTCGATGATCAAAAATTCTCTCTCTTTTCTTTCTCAAAAGAATAATAATAAAATTTCAATAGACATAGACCCTGAAATCCCGGAATACTTAATAGGTGATAAATTAAGACTGGCGCAAATTCTGATGAACTTAGTCAGTAATGCGCTGAAATTTACCAAAGATGGGGAAGTTGAAATTATTATCAATCTTGTTAAAGTTGAAGGCAAATTATACTTTTTGGAATTTCAAATACAAGATAACGGGGTAGGGATTGCAGCTGTAGACCAGACTAAAATTTTCGAAAAATTTGTTCAGGTCGGCAGAAAAGATGAAGATTATCAGGGGACAGGATTGGGATTGAGTATTGTAAAAAGGCTGTTAGGTCTTTTTAATACAACTATTAATCTGAAAAGCGACCTTGGTGAAGGAACACTGTTTACATTCACGATTCCTTTTGAATATGATCCGGAAAAGACAAAACGTATTATTGATGAAATTCAGGTAGATTTAACTTCAAATGAAGTCTTTAAGATTTTAGTAGTTGAAGATAATCCTATAAATCAGCTTGTTACAAAGAAAATAATAGAAAAAAACAATTATATCTGTAAAGTGGTAGATGATGGTTTTAGTGCTTTGCAAATACTGGATAATGAATATTTTGATCTTATCCTTATGGATATTAATATGCCATCAATGAATGGATTTGAAACCACTAAAAGAATTCGTCAGTTAGGGATAAAAACACCTATCATTGCCCTGACGGCTTTTGATAAAGATGAAATTACCGATGAAGCCATTTCTTCAGGAATGAATGATATAATTATTAAGCCGTTTGAACCTGTAAAACTGTTTAAAATAATTAATTACTTAATAACTGAAACAAAAAACGTTGGTTGTTAATACCAACGTTTTTTGTTTTGCTTTGAAGCATTTGATTTTCTCGATTTATGAGCACCTCCGCTTCGGTTTGAATTTTGAGGTTTTTCTGCTGTTGCTCCTGCTTCCGGACTTCCGGAGTGCCATTGATAGGGATGATCCGTAATGATCTTCACATCAACTTTGATTAGTTTCTGAATGTCTTTCCAATAAGGTTCTTCGTCTTTACTGCAAAATGAAATAGCGATTCCGCCATTTCCTGCACGCCCCGTTCTTCCGATTCGGTGTACGTAAGTTTCAGGAATATTTGGTAAATCAAAATTAATTACAAATGGCAATTGATCGATATCAATTCCTCTCGCTGCAATATCTGTAGCAACAAGAACTCCAACTTCTTTATTTTTGAAAGCATCCAAAACACGTTGTCTTGCATTTTGAGATTTATCTCCGTGAATTGCTTCCGCAGGTATTTCTTTTTTACGCAACGCTTTGACAACATTATCAGCTCCGTGTTTGGTTCTTGAAAACACCAGTACGTTTGATAAATCTTCGTTTTTTATTAAATGATAAAGTAAATTTCTTTTCTCTGTTTTCTCCACAAAATAAACACGTTGTTCTACATTTTCAGCAGTTGATGAAACTGGTGAAACCTCTACTTTTGCAGGATCCTGTAAAAACATTTCTGCCAATTCGCGAATTGCAATAGGCATTGTAGCAGAAAACAATAAAGTCTGACGGTTTTTAGGAGTAAGTTTTACGATCTTTTTTACATCGTTTATAAAACCCATATCCAGCATTTGATCTGCTTCATCAAGTACTAAGGTATGAAGATGGTCTAAATCCAGAAAACCCTGTTTTTGCAAATCAAGTAATCTTCCCGGAGTGGCAACCAGAATATCGACTCCTTTTTTTAAGGCATCAACTTGTGGATTTTGAGAAACTCCTCCAAAAATTGTTAATTGTGTTAAGTTGGTGTATTTAGCATAAGTGTCAAAACTTTGTCCAATCTGAACAGCTAATTCACGTGTTGGAGTAACGATAAGAGCACGAATCTGTTTGGCTTTTTTAGTAGAGCCAACAATTCGGTGCAACTGATGTATAATAGGAATAGCAAATGCAGCTGTTTTTCCGGTACCTGTCTGCGCGCAGCCAATTAAATCCCTTCCTGCCAAAACAATCGGAATAGATTGTTCCTGAATAGGAGTAGGATTAAGGTAGCCTTCTTCAAATACGGCTTTTTGTATACTTTTTGAAAGTGATAAATCTTCGAATAACATATCTTAGGTATTAAGATTTTAGTTTAAAGTACTAAAATTCTGTGCAAAGATAGCTTTATTCGGTCAATCGCCTATTTGAATCCGGTTTTATTTGGTAAATAGGCTAATTTTCAATCGCTGTAATTTATTCAAATTAAATTTTTTCGTTGTTGGCTTTAATGAAATCGGTTATTAAATAGCCAATTAGTTTGCCAATTAAATGATTGTTGGGAGATTGGTCCAAATCTGGTGCTCCTTCACAAATATGTAAATAAGTAGCATTTTTATGTTCGCCGAAAAAAGAAACAAACTGACGTAATTCTTCTATTGAAAATCCGCTGATTGTCATTGCACTGCTTGCAATGTTTGGTATTGCATCCAGGTCAATTTCAATTCCGAATGAATCTGATTTCACAAAATCCAAAGCATAAATCATCTCTTTGTAGAATTCTTTTTCTTTTCGAATATTTACGCTGTCGTACGTATTGTAACGCACGCGGTCTTCGATTTTTTTTATAATATCCAATACACTTTTAGAAGTATAATTTTCGTGTAAGCCAAAAATGAAATATTTTTTTAAAAAACCTTCTTCGTAAGCATAAGAGAATCCATTTCCGCTGTGACGGCCTTCGAGGATTCTGAAATCAGAGTGGGCATCAAAATTAATTGCATTGACCGGCTTTCCTTTTGCAAGTGCCGAACCTTTTATATTTCCGTAAGCATTATTATGACCTCCGCCAATTATAATTGGTATTTTGCCTGCTTTAACAATATTAAAAATGATATGGGAAACTTCTTTATCGATTTTTTCTACCAACTGACTTAGTTTAGAGCGGTCATCAATATCATTAAAATCAAGATTTTCTACTTCACGCATTTCTTCAGAAACATCGATTTGTCCTATAACAATGATCTGGCTTCCTTTTGCAAAGCGGTTGTGCTGAATGTTCGCAATACTTTTTATGGCGCTTTCCCAAGCCGATGCTGTACCCGGTCTGCCGTAATTGGCACGCACACCGATATCTTCAGGAATTCCTAAAAGAACATATTTAGCTTCACTTTCTTTCAGAAATTCGATTTTATCAACTCCTTTAGGAATGATAATCATCTTTTCTCCGAATTTTATTTCACCACTTCGGTGATTTGTGACTTTTGCTAAATCATTAATAGTAAAAGGAATTAATTTATCCATAAAAAAAAATTATTGTCCAAAAATAATATAATTGTATTAACTTACGTTATTAAGATATATTAATTCTTAAATTTGTTATTAAAGAAAATTATTAAATATGGAAAACCCGAAGAACAACAACTCAAGTCTAAAGGCGGTAATCGCAGTTTTAGCAGTCCTACTTATTGGTAGCTTAGTGTATATTTTTAAATTATCATCTGATACAGATGTAGTTAAAACAGAACTTACTTCAACTCTGACAGAAAAAGAATCTGTTATGAAAGATTTGCAGGAATTAAAAGCAACTTACGATGCTGCAATTGCTGAAAATACTTCAATGTCTGATGAACTGATTCAGGAAAGAGATAAAGTAGTTGCTTTAATGGATGATTTAAATAAATCTAAAGGTGATGTATCTAAATACAGAAATCAAGTACAGGGGATGCAGACTAAAATGAAAACGTTAGTTGCTGAAAACGATGAATTGAAAAAACAAAATGGTGTTTTGACAGTTCAAAGAGACAGTACTATTGTGGTTTTAGGAGAATCTAAAAAATTCAACGAAGTTTTAGTTGGTCAAAACGAAGAATTATCTAAAACAGTTGAAAAAGGTTCTAAATTATCGGTTTTAAATACAAAAACTGCAGCTTACAAATTGAGAAGCTCAGGAAAACAAATTGAAACTGATAAAGCAAGTCGTGCAGATGTACTTAAAGTAAGTTTTACAATCGCTGAAAACCAAATTGCAAAATCTGGAGATAAAACGTACTATGTACAGGTTATCGACAGTAAAAACAATGTTTTAGGAGATAAGAAAACAGAAACCTTTGGTGATAATACATTAACATACAGTTTTAAAACTACTGTTCAGTACGAAAACAAAAGTGTAAATGTAGTTGAAGATTTACCTGGTAAAGATTTCGCTAAAGGAACTTATTTCATCAATGTTTTTGATAATGATGAGTTGGTTTCTAAAACTAGTTTCTCTTTGAGATAAGAAAGACATTTCATTAAAATAAAAAAAGGAGGAGTTTTTAAACTCCTCCTTTTTTTTATGCTAAAATTTTTCCTTCCAGAAAAATACTTTCAATCAGATTGCTTCCAAAGGCATAAGGAATCTGGTAATAAGAAGAAATAGGTTTTGTCAGGATTAAATTGGCCTTCTTTCCTTTTGTAATACTTCCGTGGGTTTCTGAAAGTCCCATTGCATATGCACCATTTATTGTAGCTGCATTTATAGCTTCTTCCGGGGTCATTTTCATTTTGATGCAAGCTGTTGCCACAACAAAATTCATATTTCCGGATGGGGTAGAACCAGGGTTGAAATCCGTAGCTAAAGCTAAAGGCAACCCCGCTTTTATCATTTCGCGGGCAGGCGTATATGGGATACTCAAAAAATAAGAACAGGATGGCAATGCAACAGGCATTGTTTGGGTGTCTTTTAAAGCTATAATATCTTCCGGGTTCATGATTTCGAGATGATCCACAGAAAGAGCCTTAAATTTGATTCCGGCCTGAATCCCTCCAATAGAATTAAACTGGTTGACATGAATTTTCGGAATCAAACCATATTGTATTCCTGCTTCCATGATTTTTTCGGTTTCTTCAACAGAAAAATAACCTGTTTCGCAAAAAACATCAATGTAATCTGCAAGTTTATTTTGTGCGATCTCAGGAAGCATTTTAGTTATAATTTCATCGATATAACCTGCTTTGTTTTCTTTATAATGTAACGGAAAAGCATGAGCGCCCAAAAAAGTAGCTTTTATGGAAATCGGATAGTTTTCTGCCAGTTTTTTAATAACACGCAGCATTTTTAGTTCTCCTTCGATTGTTAAACCGTAACCCGATTTTATTTCAACCGCTCCGGTTCCTAAAAGCATGACTTCTTCCAGGCGAAGTTTTGATTGCTCGTAAATTTCTTCTTCAGAAGTTTCATTTAATTTAATAGCGGAGTTTATGATTCCACCGCCGCGATTGGCGATTTCTTCGTAGGAAAGTCCATTGATACGGTCTACAAATTCCTGTTCGCGATTTCCTGCATACACAATGTGTGTGTGACTGTCACACCAGGAAGGTAAAATGATCCGGCCCGTTGCATCAATAATTTTATCTGCCTTAATCTCAGGAAGGTTTTTCATTTCACCGAAATCGGCGATTAAAGTATCTTCTAAAACTAAAAAAGCATTTTTGATTGTGGGAAGCACTGCCATTTCGGCTCCTGAAACTTTTGAAACAGAAGTTTCACGAACCTGCAGCAGTTCTTTTATATTGGTAATTAAAGTTGTCATTTATTTATTCTGAAACGGTGATTTCAAACATTTTCTCCCAGTATTTACCGGTAATGAAAATAGTTTTGGTTTGTGGATTGTAAGCAATTCCGTTTAAAACTTCAGCTTGCGGATGTTTGATGAATTTGCGTAAATCAGACATATTCAGAATTCCTTCAACCGCACCGGAAGTTGGATTTACAACTGCAATGGCATCTTTCTGCCACACGTTTACATAGAATTTTCCGTTGATGTATTCTAATTCGTTGATGGCTTTTATTTTTGAAGTCCCGGAGTAAACATTGATGTAATCAATTAATTTTTGATTCGCCGGATCCATTTTCCAGATTTTCTCTGTTCCGTCAGAATGGTAAATGTATTTCCCGTCATTTGTCATTCCCCAGCCTTCAAGATCCTTGTCGTATTTGAAAGTTTTTTCAAGTTTAAAAGTTTTGGCATCGTAGATAAAGCCTGTTTTTTCTTCCCATGACAATTGAAATAATTTTCCGTTGATAAAAGTAATTCCTTCTCCGAAATATTGTTTTGGAAGATCAACCTGTGTAATCACTTTACCAGTTTTATAATCCACTTCCCTGAAATAAGAATCTCCTTTTTGACCGGTACTTTCAAATAAAACACCGTCATGAAATTCCAAACCTTCCGTAAAAGCTTTTGTATCGTGGGGATAGGTATTTACAATTTTATATTTTAATAATTTGGGTTCAATATCAGAAACCAATTCGATTCTTTTGGTGGCATCAGACCAATCAGAACCATAATAAGCAGTTGCTTTTAAGTACTGATAGCCTAATTTTTGATCTTTTAATTCAAATTTGAATTTGTCAGCACCTTTTGTGCTTCCCACTTTTTTATCGTTTACAAAATAAACAATGCTGTCAATTTCTTTCGAATTTGGATTTAAAACGGAGATAGAAACAGCTTCTTTTGATGTAAAATGTGCCGTAAAAGCCGAATCATCGATTGTGAATAAAGAATTTTCACCTTTTTTTGCACCGTTACATCCGATTAATGTGATTCCTAATAAAATGACAGTTAGGAAGTTATATTTTTTCATAGTTAAAAATTTGAATAAGCCAATATACGACGATATTTTTATAGCAACAAAGCTCTTGCAAAAATATAAAAAGATTGTATATTTGCACCGGCAAGTCCTACACGACCAGCTCCTGCAGACTCCCCCAGGATGGGAACATAGCAAGGGTACGTGGTTGAGCGGTGCGATGTAGGTCGCTTGCCATTTTTTATTTTTATCGAAATTCTTTTCAGAATTAATACAAAAGCGGTCTTCCTTATGGAGGATTTTTTTATTTTTGGACGTTTTTAAGCTAGAAGTTATTTGTGAAAAAGTGAGATGTTTGAAAAGCAAATTTCATTTTTTTAAACAGATTGTTTCTACATTTTACAACTTACATTTCACATTTCACAAATAACCATTAAAAAATAACCCAAAAGTATGAGCAAAGTCGTTTTAATAACCGGAGGATCATCAGGAATTGGAAAATCTATTGGAGAATTTTTGCACCAAAAAGGTTTCGTAGTTTACGGAACAAGCAGAAATCCAGAAAAAGTACTGAATTCAATTTTTCCGCTAGTGGCTTTAGATGTTCGAAATGTAGAGTCTATAAAAGCTGCTGTAACAAAAATTATTGCTACAACAGGCCGTCTGGATGTTGTGATTAATAATGCAGGTGTTGGAATTACAGGACCTTTGGAAGAAATTCCGATGGAAGAAATCAAGAATAACTTTGAAACTAATTTCTTTGGACCAATTGAGGTTATGAAAGCCGTTTTGCCACAAATGCGTGAGCAGAAATCAGGTTTAATTATCAATATTACTTCTATTGCAGGTTATATGGGATTGCCTTACAGAAGCGTTTATTCGGCTTCAAAAGGAGCTTTAGAATTAATTACTGAAGCATTACGTATGGAAGTTAAATCTTTCGGAATCAATATTACTAATGTGGCACCAGGGGATTTTGCAACCAATATTGCTGCCGGTCGTTACCATGCACCGGTGATTTCCGGTTCTGCTTATGAAAAAGTGTATGGAGATACACTTTCTACCATGAATGATCATGTCGATGCAGGAAGTAATCCGAACGAAATGGCTGAAGCAATTTATAAAATTATGCAGGCTAAAAAGCCAAATGTGCATTATAAAGTGGGCGTTTTTATGCAGAAATTCTCAATTGTATTAAAACGTATTCTTCCGGATACCGTTTACGAAAAGATGCTGATGAATCATTATAAATTATAAAACTCAAAAGCAAGTACTTTTTGTTCCTGTTTTCCAAAAATAAGAACTTCTGTTTCAGAGAAACATGAAAAACTGGATAGTAAGTAATGCCAATGTTATTGTCTTTAATACTAAATCTGAATTGCCTGCTAATTTTAGTACAATTGGTACCGTCAAAATTGGATATACCGGCTTTACTACCAATTGTGATTTTGCTACTATTCTTGAAGTAGCAAAAACAGAAGCAAGAAAAAAGTCCCTGTTAATCCTCCCCAAGCCATATCAAGATAAACCTGTTTAGGAATACCTGAATTGATATGCAAACCAGTATGGAATTCTTGAATAGTTGCAGCAATTGAATTAACATAATTTTGAGCTATCAACTCATGATGAGCATCTTGAGATAATGTATTATTTTTATCTTTTGCAATTTGTTGCTGTACATAAGCATCATAAATTGTAGGGAAATCACATATTCCTGAAGCTCCGCAAAATTTATTCTCCTCAAGCAGACTAATTAAATAAGCATGTATAATTTCATGTACCATTGTAGTAGCAACAGATAAATCTGTAGGACGACTAGGATTATCTTTACCATTAATGTAATCTTCACTAAAAACCATATTAATACTCGTGCCTGAACTATTACCTTTACTTGTTTCTGTCCGACCCGGCTCTTCTAAGTGTTCCAAAAAGCACTATACGCTGCAGGAAAAAACCGTATATAAAGCCCCTAAAGCTTTTAGAAAGCTATTCTATAAAATGGTTGGAATGAAACCAATTGAATATCGCGAGAAGTTTAGGGTTCAGTAAAGAAGTACCGTAAAAGCTGTTCATTATTTACAAACATCCGCTGCAGCTATAATCACCTATTCTGTCAACCACTATCCATTTATTCTTGTCTCTTCTCATTACAACAACAATTTGAGGGTTATTACTATACAAATAATTATCAATATGATAAAAGAACATGATGTATCTTTTGTTATGATAATAAATGGGCTCAGATAGAATAATTACATTTTCTACACTTTTAAAATCCGGGTGTTTTTTAGAAAAAATATGCGTGAAAAGTTCTTTTCTGTTTCCTTCCACAAATTTATAATCTGAAAAATCTTCATTTTTCCAATATTTTTGAATAGTATCATTAGAATATTTTGAATATAATTTCCCCCAATGTTTTTCACTAAATAATTTACTGGTATAATCTGTTTTATTTGGATATACTATATGCTTAGCACCTTCGCCTCTATTAAAAATCCTTAAAGTCTGAAGATTACTTTCTTTAATTCTTAAAATATAGTTTTTTTCACTAGAAATATTTTCTAATTTTAGAAATACATTTATTGGCTCGTAGCTTTTAAAGTATGGTGATGCACAAGAGAGAAAAGTAAAAGGGATTAGCAAAAGAGCTTTTTTGAATAGTTGCATATTAAATAAATTTCACAGCATTATTAAGAATAAATATAATCTCCAAATACTTTAATAACAATCCATTTATTTTTTTCTTTTTTCATAATTACTACCTGTGAAGAACGACTATTGTCAAAATGTGATCTTTCATAATAAAATACAATGTACTTTCTGTTCCTATAATACATTGGTTCTGAAATAATTATTAATTCATCAATTGTACTGTTTATATATTTCAGAAGAAAATCATATTTCAATAATCCTTTTTCGTTTTCTAAAACAAAATTATACTTAGGAAAATCTTCTTTTTTCCAATACTTTTTCAAAGTATCCTGAGCATATTTTTTATACATTTTTTTCCAATGTTTTTCTACAAACATCCCATCTGTATAATCAATTATATCAGTTGAATCAATAATATGTTTCGGACCCTGACCTCTATTAAAGATTCTCAAAGCTTGTTTATTGTCCTCTTTTTCTTTTTGCAAGATATATGTTCTACCTCTATCTAATTTTTGTGTTTCTAAAAATACATTTATTGGCTCGTAGCTTTTAAGATATAGATTCGTTCTACAAGACTGGAGAAAAATTGCAATTAGTAATAATATTAATATTTTTTTCATAGTATTTATTTTTTACAAGGTGTACCTACTGGAGAATTTATCCCATATTGACTACCCAGTTTTTCTGTATTTATTCTAGCTGTAATTCTTTCTCTATCTTTATAATTTTTATCATTTGGGTCATTCGGATAATTTTTATTAAATATGCGAGTCCCAGTTAATCCTCCCCAAGCCATATCAAGATAAACCTGTTTAGGAATACCTGAATTGATATGCAAACCAGTATGGAATTCTTGAATAGTTGCAGCAATTGAATTAACATAATTTTGAGCTATCAACTCATGATGAGCATCTTGAGATAATGTATTATTTTTATCTTTTGCAATTTGTTGCTGTACATAAGCATCATAAATTGTAGGGAAATCACATATTCCTGAAGCTCCGCAAAATTTATTCTCCTCAAGCAGACTAATTAAATAAGCATGTATAATTTCATGTACCATTGTAGTAGCAACAGATAAATCTGTAGGACGACTAGGATTATCTTTACCATTAATGTAATCTTCATTAAAAACCATATTAATACTTGTACCTGAACTATTATCTTTACTTGTTTGTGCCCAATCTCTGGGAACAGTTACTTGACCAGTCCTCATATTCAAAATAAAAATAGTTCCTGCAGGACTAAAGCGTTTTAACATTTCTGCAATATCACCTCCTCCTAAATTTTTAAGTTTATTTAAAATATCTTTAGTACAAGGATCAAGGTTTGTATCATTTATATAATCCTCAATAACTTCGGTGTCTTCTAATAATACATCACTACCATTAGAACTACCACTATCACCACTTCCATTTGGAGGGGGCTTGTTCGTTATCATCCGAACCGCTATCACACTCCCACCAATCATCCACCAGCCAGTCCTGAACTGTTTCATTATTTGTGATATAATATCCCCAATGTATACAAGTTATTTTACTTGTTGTTGATGAGTGTGAATTTTGTTTTATTGGCTTCTTTCCATTATCAGATATTAGTAAACCCATCATATTGTATAAATGATAGCGATTGCTATTTAAAGTATTTACATCAGAGAAAAAAGAAACCTTCAAATTATAATCAAAGGTATTATCTTTTTTGTTTTTTGCAATAAGAAGATGGGAGCTGAAATATTTAGGCACTTTATCCTTATTTAAATTTTTTACAAATACAGGATTATTTGAAATGAATGGTACTGATAATGTATCTAAATACTAAAAACAGCTTCAAAATGATCTTCTGTATCACAGTTAATCCTTGCTATTGCTGCAACACTGCTTCCTGTTGTTTTGTTTGAAATTTTCTTCCGGCACTTTGTGGCTTTAATTTTGGTTAAAAATACACAATAAATGTCTTTTTAATAGATTTAAGTTTTCAGCGGAAAGGGCTTTAATTTCAGAATTATTTTTGGAGAGTTTAATTTTTGGGATTATATGTTGTAATTTTACGACGATTTGCGTGAGGGATAGCAGAAACTACCAAAGTAGTGCGGATAGCCCGACCGTATTTACGGAAGGCGCGAATAAGCAGTTTGTTAAGTGCGCCTTTTGAAAATAGGGTCACGCCCCGATTATGAACACAATTAAATTTAAATAAATATGAAATTTTTTATTGACACAGCTAATTTAGCTCAGATTAAAGAAGCACAGGCTTTAGGTGTTTTGGATGGTGTAACTACAAATCCGTCATTGATGGCGAAAGAAGGTATTACCGGAAAAGATAGTATTTTGAAGCATTACGTTGATATTTGTAATCTTGTTGAAGGTGATGTGAGTGCTGAAGTTAACGCGCTGGATTTTGACGGAATGGTCAGAGAAGGTGAAGAGTTGGCTGAATTGCATGAGCAAATCGTGGTAAAATTGCCAATGACAAAAGAAGGTGTTATGGCTGCGAAATATTTCTCTGATAAAGGGATTAAAACGAATGTAACTTTGGTGTTTTCTGCTGGTCAGGCTTTATTGGCTGCAAAAGCGGGTGCGACTTATGTTTCTCCGTTTATTGGCCGTTTAGACGATGTTTCTACAGATGGTCTGAACCTGATTCAGGAAATTAGAGAGATCTACGATAACTACGGTTATGAAACTCAAATTTTGGCTGCTTCTGTGCGTCATACTATGCATATCGTAAACTGTGCTAAAATTGGTGCTGACGTTATGACCGGACCTCTTTCTGCTATTTACGGATTATTGAAACACCCATTGACAGACATCGGATTGGCTCAATTCGTGGCTGATTTTGAGAAAGGGAACAAATAGTTTTATTGCAATAATAAGTAAGAGTCGCTGTCTTTCATGAGAAAGATGGCGATTTTTTTTATTGAGGCTGCAGGTAATGAGAAATCTGATTTAAAAACAAAACAAAATCTATTATTACATTTTTAATATAGTTTGAATCATAAAAGAGTTACAATAAAAAAAGACCCGTTTTACGATTGTAAAACGGGTCTTTTTTTGCTTTTTAAGAAGATTTTAATGTCCTCCTCCTTCGCTTTGAACGTGACTTACTCCCTGGCTTTTTAATATTTTAGGGCAGTAGAAGCCATAAAACGCTAAATATGCAAAACCAATTAAAGGTACGATATAAGAGAAATGTGTATATGTGATACCAAATATTCCGTTTGGATTAGTGGAATCTAAATCACAGATACTTCCTTGTACTAATGGAATAACTCCACCACCAAGAATCATCATGATTAAGAAAGAGGAAGCTTTTCCAGTGTTTTTTCCTAATCCAGCGATGGCTAAATCGAAAATCGATGGCCACATGATAGATAAGAATAATCCGCCTGAAATAAAGAAGAATTTAGCAATGTTTGGATCCGGACAAACTAATCCTCCAATCATCATAAATAAACCTGAAATTCCAAAGAGCATTAAAGTTTTCCCGGCATTTTTACCACCTACAAAACTTACTGCTATAAATAATAAGATCCAGATAGGGTAGATGTAAAATGAAGAAACATCATGCGCAGCAAAAATATTAGCCCCAATAATTACTCCAAATGCTACAGCAGGTACAATAAATTTAAGAGCCGTGTTTACGAGGTTTGATGTGTTGAAAACGTTAGCACCGCCATTCCAGCGGCCAATCATCAAACTTCCCCAGTAAAGGGCGATAAATGGTGCAATAGCATCTTCTAATATATTCCCGAATTCGTTGGTATGCAGAAGTGCAGGTAAGTTACTGATAATGGTAACTTCTGTACCAACATAGATAAAGATACCCAACATTCCTAAGTATAATTGCGGGTAATCTAAAATGCTGAATTTTGCGTGTTTATGTTCGATAATTGCTTCTTCATCTACTTTTGCAGGATCTTCAATTTTAGAAAGATACATGAAAATTGCAACAAGGATAAAAGCAACTCCTAAAATGATAAAAGGTAATTTGATATCTTCTAAGGAAAGGTTTGTTTTTTTGTTGTCACCCATTCCAAAAAGAGCAATTCCCAAAAGGATTGCACCAATGGTAGTTCCGAAAGAATTAATACCTCCTGCCAATGTTAAACGGTGTGCTCCGGTTTGTGGACTTCCCATTTTAATAGCAAGTGGATTTGCAACAATTTGTTGGATAGAAAAGCCTAAACCTACCGTAAATAAAGCAGTCAGGAAGAAAGGAAAACTTTCCATTGTTGCTGCAGGGATGAATAAAAAGGACCCAACAGCAGAAAGAAGTAATCCTGCAGAAAGTGTTTTTTTATACCCGAATTTTTGTAAAACATCTGTTTTTAATGAAACCAAAAAGAAGATAATCGATCCTACAAAGTATGCGGCGTAAAAGGCCCAGGCCACTAATTGTGATTGAACTTGAGTTAAGGTAAATACTTTTTTGAATACTGGGATAAGGATGTCATTGGCGGATCCGACAAAACCCCAAAAGAAGAAGACGATTATCAAAGAGATAAACTGCCCCCATTTGGTTTGTACATTTTCTGAACTCATAGTAGTAGTAAAGGTTAATTTTATTATTTATGTTTTTTGAAGACCGTAAATATATTTGTTAAGTATATCAAAAAAAAATAAAAAGGCACAAATAATGTTAAATTTAAACCAACGGCACTATTTTTTCAACAAAGTGTTAATTTTTAGTGAATTAAAAAATGATATTTATAAAATAAA